>CAZHLC010000008.1:0-18335 GCA_964532545.1 uncultured Leptospiraceae bacterium
CAGCAATTGATAATAACCGCTTAAACAAAGTACGCCAGCTTATCAAGGCTATGGGCGCACATTATAAAGACTTTGAGCGCCTTGGCAACCTGTGGCTTAAAAGTGGGCAGAAAACCTACCCGCCAATGGTTGCTTGAAAATCAACAGCGTTTAAGCCGCACATCGGCCCTTATGCTCGCTGAAACCACCCGACTCGAAGATTTTGCCCTTCGGCAGGCCGGCGAGCATGAAGAGGCTCTCTTGTTAACCAGAACTCTGCTTATCATCAGTGCAGTCGTTCTTGGTCTGATTATTGGCCGGTTTGTGATATCAGGTATTAGAAAAAAGCAGACTGCACCCTGAAAATCAGGTCTCAGAGCTGTCAGTCGGCATTATTGTTTTTTTACCACAGCCGGGGCAGGCCAGCTCTGGTTCTTCGTTATCAATTTGAATGGTGACCACGTGGTTGCCACACCAGCTGCAGGTGGTGCAGCAATATTGCTCAGTCATTCATAACGTAGCTGTCTTTGTGGGCCATGACTTCTTGCCAGGTCGTTTCGAAATTGCCGTTTCGGCTGGGCTTTTTAATCATGTTGAGGCAGAGACTCTGCTGGCCCTCAGAGGTTGAAGTTTTACCATGCAGCTCAACCGCATACTTTGAAAAGTCACGCACCAGAACGTTGAAAATCATATCAAGAACAGCATCGTTTAGACCAGTGTGTTCTGCTTCTTCGACGACCAGCATGGCATAGGGCACCAGGGTGAAAATTTCGCCCAGAGTAAGCATAAAATCAAGATCTTTACTCTGCTCTTTGGCCGGGGCTTCTTTTTCAAAGAAACTCTTAAGTATGGCTACCTGCTCAAGAAAGGTTTGTATATTGGGGATATTAGACTTCGAACCAAGCAGTTTTTCGTAAGATTGAAACTGAACTTTATCAAGGCCCTTGGTAGTTGCGCCCTGATCTAGCATGAAGTCATCGTTGCGATCATCGTCAATCACCGGTACTTTGGCCACGTCTTCACTGTGATTAAACAATAGACCGTTTATAAACTTAACCACCAGCACCATGTTCACATGGGCGGTACCCTCAAGCTTAGGCAGGGCCCTGATGTCACGGGCCGCCATTTCAAAATACATGTCTTTTTCAAAACCGCGGGCCGCGATCACATCCCACAGGTGGTTGATGACGTCTTCGCCCTGCATGGTAACTTTCATTTTGACCATGGGATTAAACAGCAGGTAGCGGCGATCATCGGCACTTGCTGTTCTCATGTAGTCTTTGGCACGCATTGAAAACAGCCGCATGGCCAGCAGGCGGCAGTAGGCATCAACAAACAGCTGCTGAATATGAGGAAAATCAGTCACCTGTTTGTTAAAGATGCGGCGGTTAGCTGCATGGTTAAGCGCCTCATAAAACGAATGGGTGCAGATACCAATTGAAGCCCAGCCCAGATTGTACTTACAGACTGCAACGGTGCTCAATGAAGCATCCCAGGCGGCGCGGCCTGAATAAAGCACATCGTTTTCTGAGATGGGGTAGTCTTGCAGCTCATACTCAGCTACATATGACTGAGAGCGAATAACGTTTTTGATAAGTTTGTAGTTTTCGTGGCTTGAATCAACCACCACAAAGGCGTAGTCACGGGTACCATCAACCTTGGCAAAGGTAGATACCATCTTGGCTTTATTGCCATTACCAATATAATACTTTCTGCCGCTGGCCTTGTATCCACCGTTAGATTTAAACAACGTCATCTCGCTGGCAATCAGGTCGGCCCCATGGGCCCGTTCAGACAGGCCGAAGGCAAAAATATGACCTTCTTGCAGATATTTGGCTGCTCGCTGCTTGGCATCTTCATTCTGGCTCATGAATATGGGCACGATACCCAGCATTGACACCTGCCAGGTGTACCAATAGGCGAGGCCGTAAAAGGCGACGATTTCATTAAAGGCTACAATGCTGCTACTGTTCCAGTGTGAGCCGTCGGCCCCGTAGCCCTTCGGGGTCATTAAAATAGCAAAGGCCTGTGATTCTTTTACAAACTGTAAGAAGTCGTCATACCAGACGGCGTTGTGATCATCGTCTTTCAGCTTCTTTTTGCCCTTGTTCTCAAAGAACTCGATGGTTTTTTTCATGAGCTCGCGGGCCCGTGGCTCTAAGTAATCGTAATTGGTTTTTCGCGGGTGAAATAATTGCATTGGGCGAGAGGTTGCCACATTTGTAATTTGTAAAGCCCTTTCACTTTATGAGTGAACAGTCTGTTCAGGCAGAGAAGAACAAAGGGTTAATTTTTCGCAACAAAAGCGCAATTTTTTTGACAGCCTGTGTAAAATCAGGGGCTGGGAATAGTTGATGAGTGAAAACAAACGTAAAATTCTGGTTACTTCGGCCCTGCCCTATGCCAACGGTGATATTCACATTGGCCACCTGGTCGAATATCTGCAGACTGATTTCTGGGTAAGATTTCAGAAAATGCGTGGCCATGACTGTATTTACATCTGTGCAGATGATACTCATGGCACCCCCATCATGTTGAAGGCCCGAGATCTGGGTATCACCCCCGAAGAGCTCATTGCCCAGAGCAAAGAAGCTCATGAGCGTGACTTTGCGGCTTTTGAAATTGAGTTTGATAATTACGGCTCAACCAATGCCGAATCTAACCGCGTGCTCTCTTATGAATTTTATGATAAGATGAAGAGCAAGAGTCATACAACAACCCGCGAAATTGACCAGCTCTACTGCGAACATGACAAGATGTTCTTACCAGATCGTTTTGTAAAAGGCACCTGCCCCAATTGTAAAAGCACCGAACAGTATGGTGATTCTTGCGACGTCTGTGGGGCAACCTATGCACCCACAGATATGAGTGATGTTCACTGTGCCATCTGTGGTAATATACCCGTCATGCGGGGCAGCGAGCATTTGTTTTTCAAGTTAAATGATTTTAAGAGCTTCTTAGATGGCTGGGTGCCTGATCATACTCAGGTTGAGATTAACAATAAGTTGCAAGAGTGGTTGGCTGAAGATCTGCGCGACTGGGATATTTCACGCGACGAACCTTACTTTGGTTTTGAAATACCCGATATGCCAAAGAAGTACTTTTATGTCTGGGTCGATGCCCCCGTAGGTTATATTTCATCAACCACAGAATGGGCTGAGAAAACCGGCCGCACTGTTGATGAATTCTGGAAAGATGAATCGAGCGAACTGTACCATTTTATAGGCAAAGATATTGTATATTTTCATACCTTGTTCTGGCCGGCCATGCTTGAAGCTGCCGAGTATCGTAAACCCACCAAGGTCTTTGTGCATGGTTTTCTTACCGTTAATGGTGAGAAGATGAGCAAGTCAAAGGGTACCTTTATCAAGGCCTCAACCTATCTTGAGCACCTGGGGCCTGAATATCTGCGCTATTATTACGCTTGCAAAATGTCGAGCTCGGTACACGATATTGATTTGAATCTAGAAGATTTCATGGCCCGCATTAATTCAGATTTAGTTGGTAAGATTACCAACCTGGGTTCACGTGGGGCCCAGATGACCAATAAGAAGTTTGAGGGCAGAGTTACATCATTGTCGGCTGAAGGCAAAGAACTGCTGCAAAAGGCCCGGGGCCGTGCTGAAAAGATTACGGCCCTGTATGAGGGGCGAGAGTTTTCAAAGGCCGTGGTTGAGATTCGTGAAATTGCCGATATGGCCAACCAGTATTTTGACACCCAGAAACCGTGGGAGCTGGCCAAAGATAACCCAGAAAAGACACAAGAGATTCTCTGCGATATTCTGAATTTGTTTCGAGTGATTGCGATATTTTTAAAACCCGTACTGCCACGCTATGTTGAGAAGGTTGAAAAGCTGCTGGGCGAAGAGCCTTACAGTTGGGGCTCAATCGAAGACAGTATTGAGAATAAGACCATAAACAGCTTTGAGCATTTAGCCAAACGCATTGAGCAAAAACAGCTCGATGCCATGGTTGAGAGTTCAAAGACCCAATGATAGACCGTGATCGTTTTTTAGAGCTGGGCAAAGAGCGCATTGCCTTTAAGCTCTACAAGCTTGTCAGACAGATTGAAGCAGAACAAAGCAGCGATGGCGGCGCGTTGCAAACCATGCGGGGCTGGCTTGATGGGCACCCCGATGCCGATTTAAAACGTTTATCGATGCTCAGGGTTGAGTCGGCCTTTCAGCCACTGGCGGCGGCTCTTGAAAGAATTCTACAGCGCTCTGTGCGTGACGATCAGTTCTTACATGAGTTCGCCGATCTTGAAAAGCAGACATCACAGCAGCAGATTCTGCTGGTGCTAGATAACCTGCGCTCGGCCTTTAATGTAGGTGCCATGTTTCGCAGCGCAGAATGTTTTGGGGTTAAAGAGGTCTTGTTATGCGGTTATGCCCCGACCCCTGCGCAACCTCAGGTTGAACGGGCTGCCATGGGCTGTGAAAAAAAAGTAAACTGGCAGGGTGGGCTTAACGTCAAAGAAGTGTTGCAAAAGGGGCTTGCTGACGGTTACCAGCTGGCAGCCTTTGAAACAACGAGGGGCGCAACCGAAATCTATACATCAGAACTTAAACAGCCACTGATGTTTATCTTTGGCAATGAAAAGTTTGGCCTTGACGAAGATGTTTTGAAGATGTGTCACCAGATCGTTAGAATTCCTTTATTGGGCAGCAAAAACTCGCTGAACGTAAGCAACGCCGCAGCCATTGCCCTTTATGAAGCAACCAGGCAGAACCTGTAGAAGGTCATTGACGCATGTTGACAATTATAGAAAATGCATTATGAGAACATGGTGGTTCGCACTACTGATATTTGGGCTACCCCAATTGCTTTCTGCCCAGGCCTTTGAAGCCCGTTGCAACCTCATAAAGAGCAAAAGTTATTGTAAAGAGTTCTATACTGAACATTCGGCCCGTGCTAATATAAACCGGGTCAGCTGCCAGAACAGTGGCGGCAGCCTCGCAGAAAACGCCTTTTGTTCGAAGAAGAAGGCTGTGGGTGTCTGTATATTGAAGCGCACCGGTTTTGTTGGTAAGAATTACACAGAGACTACCTATCTTTATAAAACAGGCGCTAAGGCCTTTGATTCTGAAAGCGCCAAAAAGTACTGCGAACAGACCAGCGGCTACACGGCCAGCTATAGCAATACCCGTGGCCTGGCCTATGAGTATAAAGCTCTGGGCAGGGTTACTAAGCTTAAGAAGAAAAAGAAGAAGAGAAGAATGAAAAGGCGTAAAAAGCGCCGCAAAAAGCGGAGAAAGAAGAAAAGATAATCAATCAACCGGCACTTGAATTTCAGTGCTGGGGTTTTCAATACGCCTTTTACCGCTTAACAGATCTTGCCAAAGGTCTGCATCTGGCCAGTCTTTCATAATGGCTGGTGAGAAAACGACTTCAGACAGATTGATCGCAGGAAAATTCTCGTTTAAAAGATCTTCAGCAAATGATTCAGCATAGCCGGTAGCCGTCTCATGTACTCTGACCGATGTAATGGTGATGGCTGATTCGCCGTTATTAAAATTGGTCGATTGCAGAATAAAATTCAGGGCTTTCAGAAAAAACAATGAGAGCATCTCTGCGCTTGAAGAAACAGGTAGCGAGATGTAGCGGTCAGAGTGTTTCTTAATCGAGTCTATGTAATCAGGGTCGTCTTTATCCCAGAAGATGGTGGCATGATCAAAGCTGTCGATAAACGACTTCATAAAACCTTTGAGCAGACCAAAATCATAAATCATCTGGCCGTTATCTAGTTTGTTGGCAGACAAAAAAATCTCTAACTCATAAGAGTGGCCATGAATTGAATACTTGCAGCGCTCGCTGAAACAGTTGCGCACAATATGTGAAGCTTCAAATTTGAATTTCTTTCTGATGATCATTGCGAACCCTAAACCTAACTAAAAAACGAAGTTCTGGCGAATAATACTAAATTGACTGTTCTTTGATCAGGCTGGCTGCTTTTTTAGCAAAGTAGCTGATCACAATGTCAGCGCCGGCCCGCCTTATGCTGGTGAGCATTTCAATCATGGCCTTGTTTTCATCGAGATAACCTGCTGCCGCTGCAGCCTTAACCATAGAGTATTCACCACTGACATTGTAGGCAACTATAGGAATCTCAAACTGTTCTTTCAAAATGTGTATTATGTCTAAGTACAGTATGGCTGGTTTGACCATGAGATAGTCAGCACCCTCTGCATAGTCAAGGTCAGCTTCAATCAGAGCTTCTTTCTTGTTGGTGTAAGACATTTGGTAGGTTTTTTTATCACCTTTCTTGGGTGCTGAGTCAAGGGCATCGCGAAAGGGCCCGTAGTAGTTGCTGGCATACTTTGCTGTGTATGACATAATGGCGGTATTGGTGAAACCTTCTTCGTCGAGGGCCTCTCTAATGTAGCCAACCCGACCATCCATCATGTCAGATGGGCCAATTATGTCAGCGCCAGCTGCAGCCTGGGCTACTGTCATCTTGGCCAGTATAGGTAGAGTTTCATCATTGAGTATCTGCCCGTCTTTGACCAGCCCATCGTGGCCGTCAGAACTGTAGGGGTCGAGGGCCACATCGGTTATGATACAGATTTCAGGAAATCGATTCTTAAAAATGCTGATTGCAGTCAGATAGAAATTATCTTCATCATAGCTGTATGATGCTACGGGGTCTTTTAAACCCTCTTCAACCGCGGGAAACAATATAAAGGTTTTGATACCTACTACCAGGCATTCTTCAATTTCTCGCAGGGCCTCATCAATTGAAAAACGATAGATACCAGGCATGGCGGCAATGGGGTCTCGTTTGTTTTCACCATCAACCAGAAAGAGAGGATAAATCAGCTGCTCTACCTGTAAAAATGTCTCTTGCGCCAGACCACGAATCGTGGCAGAAGCACGGTTGCGCCTGGGGCGCCTGCCCATTGAAGAATTCATGTTAGCGTAATTGCTCAACGAGAAAACCAGAGGTAAAGCTGTATTTATTCATCATCTGCCAACAGCTCAACCGGATAATAAATATTCATCTGCTGATCGCGGCCTCTGATTTCTTTTTTACTGAGCTGTTTGGTTTTAAGTGCCTCGCCGACGCCCATGCGGGTTTCTTCGTCGATAAGTATGTCAACACCAGCTTTCTTGGTAAGAGACTGCAGGCGTGCTGCTACATTGACTGGGTCACCCAGTACCGTGTATTCCATACGGTTGACAGAGCCAATGTTGCCGGCGAATACCCGGCCAGTGGCCACCCCAATGCCGGCAGCCAGGTCTTCTTCAAGATATTCGGGCCTGATAGCGTTAAAGGTCTGCAGATATTTGCGTATCGAGCAGGCTGCTTTAATGGCGTTGAGCATATCATTTTCTGTGGGGGTGGGGCAACCGAATGTGGCCAGAATGCCATCGCCCAGAATCTTGTTCACAGAACCCATGTTTCCGAATATTATATCCATAATATCTGTAAACAGCAGCGATAGCAACTCAGAGAAAACCTCTGGTTCAAGGCGTTCAGCTATGCCTGTAGAGTTTCTTAAGTCAAAGAAGAGAATTGTCGCAGGAAGCAGTGACCCACCACCGGCTTCGGTTGAAACATCTTTGCGCAGAATGGCTTCGATCAGATCGGCAGAGAAATATTTACCCAGGGTCGCCTTATCACGTTCAAGCGCTTGTTTCTGCTGCTGCAGCTCTAAATTCTTTTGATCAAGTTTGTCTTTTTCAGACTTAACCGAGAGCAGATGTTTAAGTTTTAAAGGAAGTAAACGGGCTGCTTCGCTTTTCAACAGTACAGAATCAACACCGATTGAATAACCGATTGAGGCATTCTCTGCATAGTTATCGATAGTGAGTACGATAGTTATGATGCCCTGGTATTTCTCATTGATGCGCAACTCTCGCATAAAAGGTTTGAAGCGCGGGGTCATGGCCCGGTCTAATATAATTACATCGGGGTTAAATTCAAACAGCATGCGCTCAGCCTGCTGCAGGTCGATTACCTCAAGCATATAGGGTTCGTCATACTCACCTGTCTTAATATACTCACGGGTTTCATGAGTTGATGAGCCTATTATCATTATTCTGGTCATCTCGTTTTGCTGCTCACTGCCGGCCTGCATATTCATATTCAAATCTTATACCCTAACAGAATTATTGGTTTGAGTGGCAATATGTTTACAAAGTGAACATCACGCTGTGGTAAAATCTGTAGTTTTGTCACTCGCCTATGGCACTGTGTTTGCTTATATATCCATGATGAAACTTCTTATCGTAGATGATTCGGCCCTTATTCGCAGGGCCATTGACAAGTTTTTAGGTAAGGGTGACATTGATATCGTTGGCCAGGCTGGTGATGGCGTTAAGGCTCTTGAGCTTTTTAAAGAGCACGGACCCGACGTTGTCACACTTGATATTACTATGCCCGAGATGGATGGTTTAACCTGCCTCGAAGAGATGATGAAGGTAAAGGCCAATGCCAAGGTGCTGGTAATCTCAGCTTTGACAAAACCCGGCATCGCAATTGATGCCCTTGATAAAGGGGCTAAACACTTTCTTAAAAAGCCTTTCACTGAAAGCGAACTGCTTGAGGCATTTGAAAAGGTGGTCAACGCTTGAGCACCCAGGTAGAAAAAGATCTCAATATATTTCTCACTGAGACCATCAATTATTTTGAAAAATATTCAAGCGTCAATCTGAATATTGGCACCCCCTACCCCGTAAATGGCAGCCTTGAACTTTTTGATTACACCGGCCTGATTGGTATCACCGGCCAGCGCAAGGGCTGTCTTTATCTCTCAACCAGCGCTGACCTGCTGGTTGATATCGCAAAAGAATTTTTACAAGAAGAAAATGTAGATGCAGAGCTGTTGCTCGATGTTATTGGTGAAGTTGCTAATTCAATTGCCGGCAATGCACAGCAGGCTTCAGAAAAAGTTTTTGATATTTCAGTACCTGTACTCTTTAAAGGAAAAGTCGATAAGCTGAAATACCAGGGTGAGTTTCCTATTTATGCTGTGCCTTTCAATCTTGGGTCACAGAAAGGCATTCTGGTAGTTGGGCTGAAAGACGACGAATAACAACCTTGGATAAGCCCTTAATAGACGTACTTTGGGTTATTGTAGCAGCCGGTCTTGTCTTCTTAATGCAGGGCGGGTTTCTATTTCTTGAATCTGGTTTAACCCGCACCAAGAACAGTATCAATGTGGCCATGAAGAACCTGGTCGACTTTGGTATGGCGGTAACTCTTTTCTGGCTGGTAGGTTATGCCATTATGTTTGGTAAAACCACCGGCGGCATCATGGGCACCACTGACTTTTCGGCCCCACTGGCCTCAGACCCATGGATGGCCGTGTTCTTTCTGTTTCAGGCTATGTTCGTAGCTACGGCGGCCACCATTGTATCGGGTGCAGTGGCAGAACGTATGAAGTTCACCAGCTATATTTATGTAACCATTGTTATTTCAGCAGTTATATATCCCTTTTATGGTCATTGGGCCTGGGGAAACCTTTTCTATGGCGAATCAAATGGCTGGCTGCAGAAGCAGGGTTTTCTTGATTTCGCCGGCAGCACCGTGGTGCACTCAGTAGGGGGATGGATCGCCCTGGCTGGCATTCTAATTCTGGGGCCCAGAGCCGGGCGCTTTCCGAAAGGTGAGAAGCCCCGGGCCATTACCGGTAACAATCTGCCCACTGCCATCATGGGGGCCATCTTGTTGGCCTTCGGGTGGATAGGCTTTAACGGCGGCTCAACCTTGAGCCTGAACAAAGATGTGCCTGGCATTGTGGTCAATACCATTATCGCAGGGGCCTTTGGTCTGGTCGGTACCCTGGCCATTGGCTGGGCCTATCGCCGCATTGCCGATGTTTCACTGCCGGTTAACGGGCTCTTAGCGGGGCTTGTGGCCATTACCGCCAATTGCTATGCTGTGAGCACCCTTGAGGCAGCCATAATCGGTTTTATTGCCGGCATAGTTATGCTGGCTACTGAAGAACTCATGTTTAAACTGCGTATTGATGATGTGATCAGCGCTGTGCCGGTGCATTTGGCTGCCGGCATCTGGGGCACTCTGGCCCTGGCGATATTCGGTGACCCCAAAATACTGGGCACTGGCCTCAGCATGGGCGAGCAACTTTATGTGCAGGTCCTCGGGGTTGGGGTTGCGGGCGCCTGGGCCTTTGGGGTTGGCTACCTGCTGTTATGGATTATTAACAAAATCTCTCCCCTGCGGGTTGACCCCGAACATGAAAAAACCGGTCTTAATGTGGCCGAGCATGGTGCCACCACCGAGCTGCTCGATTTGTTCGAGGCTCTTGATGAGCAGCAGAAAAGCGGCGATCTGAGCATTCGGGTGCCAGTAGAGCCCTTTACGCAGGTGGGCCAGATAGCTGAAAAATACAACCGGGTAATGGCCTCGCTAGAAACTGCTGTTCGTGAAAAAGAAGAAGTTATTAACAGCGACATTCTTAAGAGTGTTACCGACGGTCTCTTTATCATTGATGAAAAAAGCAAAATCGGCCCGCAACACTCTATGGCTACTGAAGAACTGTTGGGTCAAAGTGATTTTACCGGTAAGAATCTGATAACTCTGATTGAACCCATGATCAACGAGCAACAAATCGAAGAGGCCCGTAAGTACATATCTCTTCTTTTTGATGCCTCAAAAGATCTGGCCATGCTCGAGAGTATAAATCCCCTGCAGAATCTTGAAACCTCTGTTACCGAAAAGAAGGGTTCAACCATAGACATGCGAACCCGTTATCTCAAATTCAGGTTTAACCGTATTTTTGAGGGCGAGCAGATTGTGAATCTGCTGGTGACCATCGTTGACTATACCGAAGAGATGGAACTTAAAAAGCAGGTAGCCAAAAAAGAAATCGAAAACAAACGACGACTCGAGCTACTTTTAAAGGTGCTGCATGTTGACCCAATCTTGTTGCGTGAATTTCTCACCGGCATGGAAAATGAACTCAATTCAATCAAAGATGTACTGGCCCGCGAAACCAGAGAAGGTGGCTACCAATCGAAGCTGAACCAGATTTATGGCTCAGTTCACAGCATTAAGGGTAACTCTGCTCACCTTGGCCTTGATTTTGTACAAGACATGGCTCATAAGTATGAAGATGCCATTTCTGTTCTGCAGCAGAAAACAGATATTGGCGGGCAAGATTTTCTCAGCCTGGCCATTAGACTGAATGAACTGAATGAGTTGCATAAAGAACTGCTAGATCTCATTGATCGCCTATCGGCTCTGCAATCGGCTTTCAATGCGACTACCGCTAACCGAGAAACTATCATAGTTAAGAAAATTGAAGATACCCTCGGGGTAGTGGCAGAGTCACTGGGCAAAAAGGCCCGGCTGGTCAGCCACGCCTTTCATCTGAAAAATGTGGGAACAGATCACCAGAAACAAATCGAAGATATACTCACTCAGTTGGCACTGAATTCGTTGAACCACGGTATCGAGAGCCCCGAAGATCGCAAAAAAGCTGGCAAGCCCGAGGTTGGCACAATTGAAATCGCCAGTGAAATTAAAGACGATTTTCTTGAAATCAAATACCGTGATGACGGTCGTGGTCTGAATCTTGAAAAGCTGAAAAGCCAGGCCCTGGCACTGAATAAATGGCAAATTGAAGAGGTTGATAGCTGGTCGGCTTCAAAGGTTGCCTCGCTTATTTTTGTACCGGGCCTCAGCACCCAGAAGGGTGAACCTGGCAAAACAGCTGGCCGCGGCATCGGTATGGATATGGTGCGCAACAAACTGCGCAGCCTTGGTGGCAAAATCAGGGCTTCTTTTTCAAGCGGAAAATATATCGAGTTTACTATTCTGCTACCAAAAGCGGCCTAGGTGCATTTCACTGTCATCAAGGCCGCCTTGAGGCGCCTTCAATTCTCTTAAAAGCCCGTAATTTGCCTGACCCTTACGACAATTCGCTGTTATGGTCTTTTTTCACTCTGGTCAGCCAAAAAATCTATTTGTATTACAAAAATTGAGAAAAAACTGCAACAAATCATTGGGTAACCCTGTCATACTGGGCAAATATCAGAAACGTACAGGAAATAACCAAATGGAAATGGTAAAAGAAAACAGAAAAAAGCCCATTTTATCGAACGAAATTTCATTCATCATCGTGCATTTACTGCCCCTGATGGCGATTTTTACCGGCGCGACCCTGTTTGACTGGGTTGTGTGTATTAGTCTCTACTTTATACGTATGTTTTTTGTAACTGCAGGATATCACAGATATTTCAGTCACAAAACCTTTAAAACCAGCCGCTGGTTTCAGTTCTTTCTGGCCTTTATGGCCCAGACCTCGGCTCAGAAAGGTGCTCTCTGGTGGGCGGCAAATCACCGCATTCACCACAAGCACAGCGATACCCCCAAAGACCCCCATTCAATGAAGATCTACGGTTTTCTTTATTCACACCTGGGGTGGATCATGGGGCCCGACTACAAGGCTACCCGCTATGACCTTATTAAAGACATGGCCAAGTACCGCGAGCTGCGCTGGTTAAACAAACACTACCTGGTACCCCCAGTGGCACTTGGTATCGTTGTAACCATGCTGGGTGGCTATGTAAATGGCGGCTCTTTAGCCACCATGTTTACTCATGGCTGGTCAACCCTGTGGGTCGGTTTCTTCGCCAGCACAGTGTTTCTTTACCATGGCACTTTCTCAATCAATTCGCTTATGCACAAGATTGGCCGTAAACGTTATGAGTCAAACGATGCATCAAAGAACAGCTTCTGGCTGGCCATGCTGACCATGGGTGAAGGTTGGCACAACAACCATCACTACTATCAGGCAGCTGCGCGCCAGGGTTTCTTCTGGTGGGAAATTGACCCCTCATTCTACATCATTAAAGCTTTCGAAAAGCTTGGTCTGGTGTGGGATGTTAAAGGTGTACCCAACCACATTAAATTTTCAAAAAACAAAGAAGAAGCCAGAGAGCTGGCTCTCAAAAACCAGCAGGCCGATATTCCCAAAGCGGCCTGAAACTGGGTGGGTTTTAAACCCACCCCTGAACTCAAAAACTAGATAGCATAAAGCCGGGCTCTGCCCGGCTTTTTTACCTCACCTGCGATATCTTACCGAGAGTATTGATGTTAACCCTCTCCACAAGTGGAGAGGGTAGACGCAACGCACGCTGCAAAGTCTGGTAGGGTGAGGTTGCAGCCGCGAAATGACACCTGGTATCAAAGCGGAACCTTAATCTCTACCACATATTCTTTGCCCATCGAATCAGTGGTTATAGTGGCATTGAGGTTTCTTAACCTCTGTGCCACGGTCTTAGTACCCAGCTCACCTGAATTCTTTGGCTTTGTATTTTCCATTGAATTAACAACCTGAATAACAAGTTGCCCGGCTTCTGCATTGAAGAGCCAGCGCGCTTCTTTTTTACCGTACTTCAGAGTATTGGTGCAAATCTCTTGTAATACCAGGGTCAGCTCAAGCTTCTTGTCGGCAAAGAATCTATGGCTGACTTCTTCGCTCTCTAAAAGCACTCTGGCAGATTCTTTGACTGTAAAATTCAGCTCATAACCGGCATCAGTATAGCGCCTGAGCAGAATCAATTGAATGCCTGCAAAAAAGTCTTCAGTCACCAATTCAAGGTCTTCAAGAAAAAGCAGCTGGGTGCGCAGCGAGCCGATCGAACCATCAATGCGTTTCACTAATTTTTGCAGCTCTTTTTTGGTGGCTGGCGATGTTCGACGCCGGGCCAATGCTTCTGTGGCAAGCTTCAAATCGGTTAAGTTTCCCCCCAGTGAGTCGTGTAGATTGGCTTCAATCTGGCTGCGCTGCTGGGCCAGTGCCTGACGACTTTGCTCAAGGCCGTCTTGCATCTGGGTGTTCTTTTTTTCAAGAGCCGCATGCTCGCGTGAGAGGGCAATTGATTGTGAGAGGGCAAAGCCGGCAAAGCCTATAGATACAAAACTGCCGGCAATCTCATCTGATAGACTGAGATAAATCGCATAACATACCAGACCGAGAAAAACGCCAATGCCGGTCAATAGAGCGAGTGCCCCACCGCGGCGCTGCAGAGCTGCCCGACCAATGGCAAAGACAGATACGGCCACGGCGCTGACCCCGCTTAAAACATAATTATAAACCGCAAGAGAGGTAAAGATCTGCACATCAAAGAACAGCAGGCAGACATAGACGGCGTTCACACCCCAGAAGGCATACAGAACATAGCGGTGAATGATACCCTGGTAAAGTAGAAAGGTAAAGGTAATGATCAGGGGGGCAATTGAATAGGTGAAGAAATGGGCGACCCTGAAGTGCACATTCATGGGTAAATCGGGTATAAATAAAGATACTGCCTGCCGACCGAATAAAAATCCCTGAAAGAAATAGACAATGGCCATGATGGCAAAAACCAGATAAGCTTTCTGCTGCCGCCGCAGAAAAAACAGAAAAATGTGATAAACAGCAATTGCGAAGATGATACCAATGGCAAAAACATCGATGGCGCTGGCCCGCAGGTCGGCCTGCTTCAATGCATCGGCCAGCCCCAGTTTTATGGGCCCACGCAGCCCGGCCTTGCTGTGAATATAGTTACTTACCTGTACCACCAGTTCGTTAACAGCCTGGGCTTCGAAATAAACCATGGTTGTACGGCGACGGTGCCTGACGTCTTCAGGTGTGGTTGCTGGCCTGCCCGCCTGGGCCAGTTTTTTGCCATTTACCCATGCTATATGACTGGTAAAGGTTCCGGGAATTTTCAAGCCCACATAGGTGCCGGCCTTCAGCTTAAAGCGGGTTCGATAGGTGGCATAACCATAGCTTGGTAAGTTCTGGCCGTTAACCGTGAGGCGATGCCATGCACTTACTTTTTTGAGAGTTAAATCTGGTTTAACGCCTTTTATCTCAGCTGGTGTTAACAGCTTCTGCCAGTAAAATTGCCAGCTGAGCTTGTCAATATTGACTATGGGGTGCTGCTCATCGAGCTTTAAAGTCGCTACCGTAGCGTACAGAGTCTGCGAAGTAAAAAGTAGAAGCAGACAGAGCGGCCGCATGGTTCAAAAGGGCAGGCCGTAGAAGGCTGGCAATGATTTCTTACTGGTTTTTCAAGACCTTGGCCACCAGCTCGGCCCGGTTATGCACATTGAGTTTTTTATAGATATCTTTTACGTGGCCATGAACCGTATGGGGGCTGAGCTCGAGTTGTTTGGCCACAGCCGCTATGGTTTTACCGCTCACCATCAGGTCGAGAATTTCTTTCTGGCGGGGCGAAAGACCGTAGTCTGGCTTTTTGTTGTTTGAGCGCAGGGCGTTGATCACCCGCAAAGCTATGGTTGGGGTAAGTATGGCACCCCCTTCGGCCACCACCTTGATAATGGCATCAAGTTCGTTGAGTTCTGATTTCAGAACATAGCCCATGGCGCCATTTTGAATGGCCTCAAAAATCAGGGCATCTGAATTCATATTGGTTAACATGATGATTTTAATGTCAAAACCCCTCTCACTGATGATCTTGGCCAACTCGATGCCAGTCATGCCGGGCAGCATAATATCAAGCAGCAGCACATCGACATCGGGGGCCTTTTCAAGGTAGTTCTCTGCTGACTGCCAGAAGCTGATTTTAGGTCGGGGTTTGGCCTTTTTCAGGCGCAGTATCAGCTCGTCGCGAAAGGCCGAATCGTTTTCAACGATACCAATGTGCATAACTATGCATGGTTTTATCAGGTTCTAAAACTTAAAGGGGAAATTTTTGTCTCTACCCCCTGTTCTGGGGGATGTATAATCCGATGATTTTCAGGGGCGTGTCTAAGACCCGCCCCCTGAAATCGTGCTAACACACCCCCTGAACAGGGGGTGTTCGCTCTATATACTATTTGACCCATAAGGTTTCTTCGAGGCATGTTATTGGGTGAGACTGCGGGCCTTAGCTCTATTAATTCTTTCGATATTTTTGTCACACTGCGCCAAGCTTGAAGAGCTGGGTAGCAAACTGTTAAAAGGCGATGCGGCTGCGGTGAATATTGTCGCCACTGGCCTGGCCGGTGATAACTTCACGGTGCAGCTAAATGATGAGAACCCTGTTGTTGTTGCTTCAGCAGGCAAAACCCAGCTCTCAAGCACTCTGCGCCAGGGCGAAGCCTATACCCTGAAAATTATTCAGCAGCCGATCTTTCCCAACCAGGCCTGTATCAGCGATACACTTTCGGGCGTCATTGATTCAACCGACTTTGATATCAGTCTCAATTGCCAGAGCGCTACCTTTTCAGTGGGGGGAACCATTTCTGGTTTAACCGGCAGTGGGCTGCAAATTCAACTCAATGCGGCTGAAACTCTGCCTATTACCGCCGATGGCAACTTTCAGTTCAACAATGCGGTACCAGATGGTACTACCTACAATGTGCAGGTGCTGCAGCAGCCAACCTCACCCAACCAGATTTGCACACCATCTTTGAATAACGCGGTTGTGCTGGGTGGCAATGTAACTAATGTACAGATAATCTGCAATACCATACCCTATAAGGTGGGCGGCTTTGTAAATGGCCTGACAGGCACAGGTCTTGAGCTGCAGCTCAATGGCGGTGATGATCTCACTGTTTCACAGAATGGTTTCTTTGCTTTCTCGAGCCTGGTGGCTGACACTTCACCCTTTATAGTTACCGTAAAAACGAACCCCTCATCACCGGCGCAGAATTGCAGTGTAGGCAATGGCACTGGTGTAATCAATGGCCAGGGGGCCTTTGATGTGGTGGTGAATTGTGCCAACGCTGCTTTCTCGCTGGGTGGCGGTGTGAATGGCCTCAGCGGTACCGGCCTGGCCCTTTTCTCTTCATCAGGCGAGATTTATACCATCAACAGCCCGGGCAATTACCAGTTGCCAACTGCAATTGCCGATGGCTCAAATTATCTGGTCGATGTCTTCAGGCAACCCACCAACCCTACCCAGACATGTACAGTGAACAATAACACCGGTTCAATCAGTACTGCCAACGTAACCAATATCAATGTCAGCTGCTCGGTAGACGCCTACCAGGTAGGTGGGTCTGTCACCGGCCTTAATGCTAACGGTCTGGTCTTGCGATTAAACAGTGTCGATGATCTTATCGTTCCCCAGAACAGTACAACTTTTACTTTTGGTAATCTGGTGGTTGATGGCCAGAACTATACCGTCACCATAGCTACGCAGCCGGCTGGCAAGATCTGTACTCTGGTGAACGATACTGGCACCATCAGTTCTGCCAGCGTGTCAAATGTTGCAGTTACCTGTGTCGATGCCCGCACGGTAGGCGGCACGGTGTCTGGGGCGTCGGGCTCGAATCTCGTGTTGCGCAACAACGGCGTCGATCTGGTGATCGCTTCTAACGGGGTCTATAGCTTTCCTGATGCGATACAAACCGGTTCACCCTATAATGTCACAATTGCCAATAGCCCTGAGAACCCCTTTCAGACCTGTAATGTAACCAACGGCTCAGGCATTGTGGGGGGCGTTAATGTTACCAATGTCAATGTATCTTGCAGCACCATTACCCTGCAGTATGCCTCGACTTCATCGACGGGCTCTGAAACCACCAGCAGCCTGAATCTGCCACTGACAATCTCGCCGGCCCTTACCCGAGAAACTACTCTCAACTATGCCTTTGTGCTGGGTTCTGCCGCCCCACCGGTTGATTTTGCGCCAGCCAGCGGCACCATCACCATTGCCGCTGGGGCCACTACCGCAAATATCGGCTTCACCATTTTCGATGACAATGTGCAAGAGCACAGTGAAACTCTGCAGATCAATCTGCTTTCAGCCTTTGGCGCTGAAATTGGGGGCAATAACAGCTATACCTATACCATAACAGATAACGATACGCCCGCGGTTCAGTTCACAGCAAGCAGCAGCAATGGCTCAGAAGCCAGCAGCCCAGCGCTCATTGATATCGCCATGAGTAACCCCTCAGCAGCCAATGTTGAGGTGAACTATAATGTATCGGGCACCGCCACGGGTGGTGGTACCGACTACACCCTTTCTTCGGGTAGCATAATTATTCCCGCAAGCACCACCGGGGCGACCCTTTCGGCTCTCATCAACAACGATGGCCTTGGCGAACCAAACGAAACCATTGTGATTGAGCTAACGGGCATTGGCTCGGGCACGGCCAACCTCGGGGCTACCACCAGCCATACCTATACCATTTTAGACAACGATTCAACCGTCGTGCAGTTCACCACTACGGCTTCAAATGGGCCCGAGAGCACATCACCCGCCAACTTACCCATTATTCTAACCACGTCCACGGCTGCAGACCTTACCCTTGATTACAGTGTTCTGGGCGGGGGTACAGCCACCGGTGGTGGCACCGACTATACCCTGGCCAGCGGAACCCTGACCATCACCGCGGGTTTGACTAATGCCAACATACAACCGGCTATCAACAACGATAACCTGGG
>CAZHLC010000009.1:0-18196 GCA_964532545.1 uncultured Leptospiraceae bacterium
GGCCTCTGGGCGCTCAGGCCGGTCTTTTTGAAGTGACCCAGAAGATCTTCTGAAAGTTTTTTCAGGTGCACCCGAGAGAGAGCACTGGCTATCACAAAGTAATCAAGGTAACCGTGAATGCCGGTTAAATCAAGCATTTTGATTTCTTCGGCCTTGTTGGCATCGAGCAGGCGGGCTGCCTCTATAAGCTGTAAGTCTGTGCTGAGCTCGGCCATATCAGTTATCTGTTCTCAGTATTTTATGGTCTCTGCCTACCACCAGCATCAGGTCAGTGAAAATGGCCTTGTTAACTGCATGGTAGACCTTGCGGGGTTTGATCAGCTTAGCTACTGTCTGCAGAAAATAGCTGTTGGCACTGATACCCAGCAATACGCTTTCATTGTAGTCTTCTCTGTCTGCGTTTGAAAACTCAAGCACGCGCAGGCCCTTACGACCGAGACGTCGCCCAAACTTGCGGGCCAGGCCTGGCCGGTCAGTACCGTTTTTCACTTCGATTTTCGGCGGGCGATCGATGTAGGGGTGCGATTCGGCGGCCAGGGTCTTTTTAAAGTCTTTCACCAGCACCTGGGTTGCTTCGGCATCAAGAAAGTATTTATCTTTTGAACGCTGCAGGGGAACTTCCATAAACAGGGGCAGCCAGTTGTCATTGGCAAAAAACCTTTTTGCCAGGCTGTACATCTCAGAGACCCTCAGGTCAGACTTGATGGCCGTAGCTGCCTTGCTGAAGATGGTTTCTTCTTTCAACAGGGCCCACTTGTTTACTCTGTTCTGCCACAGGTTCAGCATGAAGCTGTAGTAACGATAAAGCAGGTGGGGGGCAATGAGGTCGGCTTCAGTTTTTTTCGTGAGCAATAAACGTTTTGCCAGGGCACCATCGAGCACGAATTCACCTCTGGGAAGGTTTTCGCCGGGCACAGCCTGGGGGCCGTAAATAAAATAATCAAGACCTTCTATGAGGTCAATAAGGCGCGCTACATCATCTGGTTTTACCACCATATGAAAGGGAATATTAATGTTAAACAGTGATTCAAGGTCAGATGCCAGGTCTTCGGGGCTGGCAAACGAAGCACGCTCGCCAATGGTGGCCTCGTTTTCTTTCAGCCGCACTTCAGGAAACAAAGACACAAAACCAATACGTGAACGTTCAGGCACAATGGTGGCCACGGTGATAAAGCGGGTGTTAACTTTTTTGCCCTGGCCACTCTGGCCTAGTAGCAGAATGCCGAATGTCTGGTTGTCGCTGAAATATTTTTCTACCTGGGTACGGTTAAGAAACAGATAAACCTGATAAACCAGAAAGATTACCAGCCCTATGAGCAGTAAAAGAATGGTCAGCGTTTTAAGACGGGCCAGCAGGGGTGAACTCTGTTTAATACCGCTTTTATACATCTGTTTCTTCTACCAGACTGTTATAGAAACCAATGGTATCAGCATGAATACGTTGGCGTTGTTTTAAAAGAAATTTCATGGTCTTTTTAACTTTCTTAAGACACAGCTTATGCACGCTTAGTTTAACCTGCTTTTCTGCTTTTTTCTTTTTGAGAGAACCCAGATAGTCAGCAGCAAAAACAGTTCTGGCCAGGGGCCCCATACCAGCGCGACCGGTTGTGTGATAGCTGATGGCCTGGTGCACCTGCTCATCGTTTATGTTAAAGAGCTCGTTGGCCAGATAGTAACCACTTTTCGAATGAAGCAGGGGTTTGGGTAGAAACCAGTAATCGCGGGGGGCATTGTTACGTTCAAAAATTTCGTAGTGAGCTGCTGGCCGCATTTCTTTGCTGATGTCGTGGCAGAGCCCTGCCAGGGCCAGCTGGTGCTGATCAAGGCCACTGTTCAGGCGGGTGGCAAAGTCAGTTACCCTTACGGTATGTTCATAACGATACTGGCTGAGATTCTTTTCGAGATACTTCATGATAGAACGAAAGGGCTTCTGGTCAAGAATGGGTAACAGTGCTTTACTCAGTGTACTTTTTCAGAGAACATCAATGGGTCAGAAAATTCGACAAAGCTCTCAATTTCTTTCAATGTATCGCGCGTAGTCTCCATACTTGTGAGAACCTGGTCGACCTGATTGGTGACCCGCGCCGGATCATAAATCTGAACTGACTCATCGAGTAAATAGTTTAATGTTTCTTCTATGGTCTCAAGCTGGGCCTTGAGAATGCCGGTGCTTTCAGAATTGAGTGAAGAATTGTTCATTCTTTTCTGAATAATCTCGGCCTGTTTTTCAAGTATGTCTTTGATGGCGCCCGATGAGCCGGCAATGCGGTTCTGCAGTTCTTGGTAGCGGCTTTCAAGATCATTGCTGTTGCTGCTGTTCTTTTTGTTCAGATCTTCAAGCTTTACCAGGTTATAGAGGTAACGTACGAATTCGATTTCTAGTTTCTGCAGCGAGTTAAGTGAATTTTCAATCATGCTGCTGGTAGTGGTGCTTTTGCCTTTCTGCCTGAAGTTCTGTCTGATCTGCCTCACTGTTACATCGAAGTTCTTTAGACGATTGCGGGCGCTCTGGCCACTGATACGAATGGCGTTACGTTGGCGGGCAATCAGCAGGGCAGCTTCTTCGCGGGCGGCCCTGGCGTCGGTCATTTTGCGAAAGCCCTTGCTTGAACCAATTGAGGTTACCAGCAGCGCTTCGGCCCCAAGCAGAGCCGCCCAGAAAAACGGAATCGCGGGCAGAAACATACCCGCAAGCAGGCCAATGCCAAGAAAGCCCAGGTTTAAACCTGATTTAAACGCATTCCAGTAATAGCGCATTGCCCAACGATACACTCGAAAACATAGCTTTGTCAATTAAAAAATGCCAAATATGGCCGGTAAATGGCTGTTTAACACTCTCGAAAGGCCCTGAGCATATTGGTTGACAATGGGTCTCTTTGCAAAAATTAGCCTGATATGTCTTATCAATTATATGCACAACCAGTGCCAACCACTGGTCAGTCGAAGCCCAGCAACACGGGCCAGACCCAAACTGCAGAGACAGGTACCCCCAAAGAAGGCAAGAAGCCCGATGCTTCACCTTTTGCAGGCATGGGTAGTCTGTTATTTCCTGTATTATTAATTGCTGTTTTTTACTTTCTTCTCATTCGCCCCCAGCAGAAAAAAGAAAAGAAGCGTAAAGAAATGTTGAAGCAACTGAAGAAGAACGATAAGGTTCTTACCCGGGGCGGTATGCTGGGCGTAATCGTCGGCCTGAAAGAAGAGGCCGGTGTCGCCACCGTCAAGATTGCGCCTGAGACCAAGGTTGAGGTTGCTATCAATGCAATTGAAGTTGTAAACCCCAAGGCTGAAGAGACACAGAAAGCCTGATCTTATTCAGTGTACCATGGCGCTGTCACTCTCACCTAAAACCGGCAAACTGATTGCCTTTGTTTCGAGACTGACAGCAATCATTTTTTTCACCGGCTCGTCGCTCTTTGCTGCTGGCATTCAGCAGCAAATGCAGCAGGCCCCCCAGAACCCAGATTACCTCTACGAGAAGAGGTTTATACCGGGTAATGAGAATGTGCAGACGGTGAAGATTCCCCAGGTGAAAGACAGCAGTAGCAGTGCCAGCGGTGATGAGGGCAATGGCACTTCAAGCACCAGGGGGCCCGGGCTGTCAATTAAGCTGAACTGGCAACAGGGGCTGTTGATTGCCGCGGTGCTGATCATATTGGTACTTTACCGGGTGCAGGTTAAAAAGAAACGTAAACAAACCGGCATGCGGCGACGCTGACCCAGGCTTCGCACACTTTTAAGGAGACTACATTGAGCACACGATTCAGACTAGGCATCATTGTTATCGCAGTTACTATTTCTGCGCTGTTGGTATGGCCTAATATTGGTGAGCGTGACGTATCAGTCTATTTTCTTTCAGATTTGACTGAAGAGCAGCGCAACGAAAGCATGCAAGAGCTCGAAAAGTTTCTTGAGAAGAACTACAAAGAGCAATATACCTGGCAGAAAAAAGAAAAAGTACTCAAACCCAAAGACGACGACAAGCCCCAGGGTCTGAACTTCGTTCCGGCGGGTGGTGGTGAGCGCAAAGTTACCTACTACCAGGTCACCGGCAGCTTTATTCAGGCTGCCTTTTTGAATGAGCTTGGCCGCATCAAGGGTGTTGATGGTGAGAAGACTGCCGTTGAGCCACTCTGGGTTGAGCGCAAGCTCAAAGCCAAACCATTCAAGCTGGGCCTTGACCTTCAGGGTGGTATGAATCTGGTACTCGAAGGTGACTTTGTTAAGTTTATTTCTGAACTAGAGCGAATATATCCCCCCTCATACATTGAAGATCTTGATAAAAAAATCGCGGCTGAAAAAGACCCAACTAAAAAAGAAAACCTGCAGTTTGAAAAGCAGCAGATTGCAGAATCAAAAAATCTCACTGACGAGAAAAAACGTGAGTACATGGTGCAGGCCAAAGAAATCATTCGTTCACGTATTGACAGCCTGGGCGCATCTGAACCCCAGATTCGAATTCAGGGTAATGACAAAATCGAAATCTCACTGCCCGGGGTAGCTTCGCCTGAGCGGGCCAGAAAGATGGTTAAAGATACCGCCGTGGTTAAGTACCACCTGGCAGAAAAAGGCCCGGGTGCTGGCCAGACTGGTGCCTTCACCCAGCAGGCTGCGGCCCGCTTTGCAGAATTCAATGCCTTACAGAGTGAATCTGAAAAAGACAAGTTCATTAGAAAACTAGAAAAAGATCTGAAGATGCCTGCTAGTCTGGGTGTCTATGTATACTACGATAAACCCCGGGGGCAGAACCTGCGTAAGGCCATACCCACCAGTTTTATGGTGCTTGAAAATCAGCCGGCACTTACCGGTGACGATATTGCCCCCAACACTTATGCTGGTTTTAATCAAGAAACTCTTGAGCACACGGTAAACTTTCAGCTGACTTCAGAGGGCACCCGCAAATTTGCAGAGGTTACCCGCACCAACGTGGGCCGCCTGTTAGCCATTACTATTGATAATCATATTCGTTCAGCACCGAATATTCGCGAACAGATTGCCACCGGTCAGGTGCAGATTAGCGGCAGTTTTACTGCACAAGAGGCCAAAGACCTGGCTCTTATTATTAAAGAAGGTTCGTTGCCGGTGCCTCTTGAGATTGTTGAAGAGAACTCGATTGGCCCCTCACTTGGCCAAGAGGCCATTGAGCTGGGCACCACTGCCATTCTTTTCGGCATGATCGGCGTAATCATCTTCATGCTGGTCTACTACCATGCAGCCGGGTTGATTGCCAACCTGGCCCTGGTGCTGAACCTGTTGCTAATGTCTGCCTTTCTGGCATGGATGGATTTTACCATCACCCTGCCTGGTCTGGCCGGCGTGGTACTCACCCTTGGTATGGCGGTCGACGCCAACGTAATTATTTACGAACGTATTCGTGAAGAACTGGGCCGGGGTAAAAGCATGCGCATGGCTGTGCAGCAGGGT
This sequence comes from uncultured Leptospiraceae bacterium, assembly GCA_964532545.1. GTDB lineage: Bacteria > Spirochaetota > Leptospiria > Turneriellales > CAZHLC01 > CAZHLC01. The sequence continues at coordinate 5,425 of CAZHLC010000009.1, forward strand.
TTTGAGCGTGCTACCCTGACTATTCTCGATGCCAACATTACCACCCTGGTTGCGGCCGTTGTTCTTTCAAAATTCGGGGTAGGCCCCATCAAGGGTTTTGCCATTACTCTGCTACTGGGTATTCTAACCTCGCTGTTTACTGCTCTGTTTGTGAGTCGAACCATCTTTTACATGATTGTTTATGACTTTGGCATGAAGGGTATACCCATGGGCTTTGGCCGCTATAAACGTGGCAAACTGAAACCTGAGCAGGCGGCGGCCGCCAGCTAGGCGCACACTGAGGAGACTTATTATTATGATTCCGTTTATGAAACTGAAATGGATTAGCCTGGCTTTCTCGGTTGCGCTGCTGGGTATCACCTTCTACCTCACTCTCGGTGCAGGTTCAGGTTTTAAGCAGGGCATTGATTTTGCCGGTGGTATCAAACTCAAGATCGAGCAGAACGAGCAGGTGACCATTGAAAAGCTGCGTGAATTTTTCGAAAAAGAAAAAATTACCGCAGTAGTACAATCTGCCGGCAAAGAAGCTGCCGATGTCATCAAGGTTGAGCTTGGCACACAAGAAGAAACAGCCCTGGCAGCAAAGGCCCGCGAGCTTAAAGACAAACTCGAAAAAGCAAGGGCCGAAGAAGCTAAAAAAACCAAAAAAGCCAAAAAATCGCAGAAAGAACTGGCTAAGCAGAATGAGAGCGAAGAAGCCAGTGCCAGTGCTGTAAGTTATCTTCTCTATTCAATGAAACAAGACCTTGGCAAGGGCAACCCCGATGCTGTTAAGTTCATCAGCACCAATCAGGTAGGCCCCACCATTGGTAAGTACCTTACTGAATCAGCTGTTCAGCTGCTGTTAATCACTCTGGCTCTGATTACTGTCTATGTTGCTATTCGCTTTCGTATTAACTTTGCAGCCGGTGCGATGCTGGCTCTGCTGCATGATCTGTTCATGACCCTTGGTTTTATTGGTCTGCTGCAGATTTCGCTTTCAATACCGGTTGTGGCTGCCCTGTTGACTATTCTGGGTTATTCAATTAACGATACCATTGTGGTCTTTGACCGAATTCGAGAAAACGATTCAAGCGAAGAAAAGGTTGGCTTTGAGCGTACTGTTGACCGCTCGATCACAGAATCACTGAGTCGCACTATCATTACCTCAGTAACCACATTGATTGCCGTTGGCAGTGTCTATTTGCTTGGTGGCGAAGGTCTTAAAGACATGGCTGCGGTGCTGATTCTGGGCATCATCATCGGTACGTACTCTTCAACCTTTATCGCAAGCCCCGTTGTAGTTATAGGTAACAAATTCTTTAAATCAGCCTGATATGCTGACTTATATACTGTTTCCCCTTGGTTTTGTTGTACTGATCAAGGGTGCCGATTTGCTGGTAGAGGGGGCCTCTTCTGTCGCAAGCAAATTCGGGGTATCACAGTTAGTTATCGGTTTAACCATTGTTTCTTTTGGTACATCGGCCCCCGAGTTTGTGGTCAATATCATGGCCAGCTTTGATGGCAGTGCCGGTTTAGCCTACGGAAACATCGTCGGCAGCAACATTGCCAATACCCTGCTGATTCTGGGTGTGGCTACGCTGATTTATCCTACAGTAGTGCAGTCTATGACTGTTTACCGTGAAATACCCATGTGCCTGCTGGCCAGCCTGGTGCTGTCATTGATGGTGAATGATGTTTTGATTAACGGCGATGCCAAGGCAATTCTGAGCCGCATTGATGGTCTGCTGCTGTTGGCCTTTTTCTCAATCTTTCTGTTCTATGTTTACAACATGGCCAAAAAAGGTCGCGAAACTGCCAATGAGGGCGGCGAAGAGAGCCTCGAAGACATGAGCTCTTTAAAGGCCGTCATATATATCTTAATTGGTTCAGCCGGTCTGATGTTCGGCGGCGAGTGGATTGTCGACGGCGCCGTAGAAATAGCCCGCCTTTTTGATCTGAGCGAAACTCTGATTGGTTTGACCATTGTGGCCATTGGCACCTCGCTGCCCGAATTGGCCGCCTCAGCCATGGCGGCCTATAAAAAGAATAACGACATTGCCATTGGCAATGTGGTTGGCTCTAATATTTTCAACATTTTCTGGGTTCTGGGGGCCTCATCAACCATTCGCCCCCTGCTCATCGAAGATACCAGCCCCCTGAATCTGGGTTTTATGATTGGTTCGGCCCTTTTTCTCTTTCTGTTTCTGTTTGTGGGCAAACGCCACGTTCTTGAGCGCTGGCAGGGCGGGGTATTTGTCACGGCCTATGCGGCCTATATTGCCATTCTGGTCGTCGGCCACCAGGGCTGAGCCCTGCTATTTCGTATAATCTTGTTGTCAGCTTGTCAAAAAGCGATTTTTTGGCGCTGCACTGAAATCTACGGCGATTATGCCTGAGGGGGTATGTATCTATGAAGCTAGCTGTGCCGAAAGAAAGTCGCGAGAACGAACAACGTGTTGCTCTGGTGCCCGATTCTGTTAAAAAACTCAAAGCCAAGGGTATTGATGTTATTATTGAGGCCGACGCAGGCCGTGCGGCAGGTTTTCTCGATGCTGATTACGAGAAAGCCGGGGCCACCATTAAATCAAGCTACAGCGAGGTTATTGCCGACGCTGAGGTCGTGGTGAAAGTAAGGGCGTTTACCCCCGAAGAAGCAAAGGGTCTAAAAAATGAAACAGCCGCCTTTGCCATTCACGACGCGCTGCAAGAGACTGCCACCATTGATGTTTTCAAAGAAAAGCAGATCATTGCCTTTGCCATGGAATTTATTCCCCGTATTACCCTGGCCCAATCGATGGATGTTTTAAGCTCAATGGCTACCATTGCCGGTTACCGGGCTGTTTTGATTGCCTCGAGCCACTTTGGGCAGCTTTTTCCCATGCTGATGACTGCAGCGGGCACAATTCCCCCCGCTCGTGTTCTGATTCTGGGGGCCGGGGTTGCCGGTCTACAGGCCATTGCCACCGCCAAAAGGCTGGGGGCCGTGGTTGAAGCCTTTGACCTGCGCCCTGAAGTAAAAGAGCAGGTGATGAGTCTCGGCGCCAAGTTTGTTGAGATGCCCGAGATCGAAGATGCCTCAGACGATCAGGGCTACGCCAAAGAAGTCAGTGAAGAATTTATCAAAAAAGAGATGGAGCTCATCGACAAACACCTGTCAAAATCTGATATCTGCATTACAACCGCCCAGGTGTTTGGCCGCAAGGCACCCACCCTGATTAAAGACTATATGGTCGAAAACATGAAGCCAGGCTCGGTTATTGTTGATCTGGCCAGCGAGCAGGGGGGAAATTGCACCCTGTCGAAACCGGGTGAGGTGGTAACTCACAGCGATGTAAAAATTGTGGGGCCGCTGAATATTGCCAGCGACATGGCCACCGATGCTTCGAAAATGTACTCAAAAAATATTGAGAATCTGCTTCTGCATCTTCTGAAAGAAGACAAGCTTGATTTTAACCCTGAAGACGAAATAGTAAGCCGCTCACTGGTAACCCGTTCGGGTGAAATGGTTTCTGAAATCGTTAAGAAATTCAAAGGATAAATCATGGAAATCATAATGACTATCTATGTGTTCGTGCTGGCGATTTTCGTCGGTTTCGAGCTGATCTCAAAGGTTCCCCCCACTCTGCATACACCGCTGATGTCGGGTTCAAATGCAATTTCGGGTATCAGTCTGCTGGGCGCCCTCGTGGTATCAGGCCAGAGCGGTGGGTATGAAAACCTCGCCAAGGTTCTGGGTTTCGCCGCGGTTTTCTTTGCGGCCATCAACGTATTCGGTGGTTATGTGGTAACAGACCGCATGCTTGAGATGTTCAAGAAAAAACCACGAGAGAAAAAAGAGAGCAAGGGGTAACCAATGTTTAACTTCTTATCTTCACCGTGGTTTATTAACTCAATATACCTTCTATCAGTTGTCTTCTTTATTCTTGGTCTGAAAAATCTGGGCTCACCCAGAACAGCCCGCCGTGGTAACATGCTGTCGATGATCGGTATGACCCTGGCCATTGTCATCACCCTGCTTGATCGAAATATCGTCAGCTTTGAAATGATCATCATTGGCATGGTTGCCGGTGGTCTGGTAGGTATCGTGGTAGCCAAGCGTGTGGCCATGACCTCGATGCCCGAGATGGTGGCTCTGTTTAACGGTTTTGGTGGTATCGCCTCGGCCCTGATTGCTTTGGCTGAATACTATGGTAATACCGGCTCAATCAATGCCGAAATGCTGACCTTTGTAACTCTGATTCTGTCAGTGTTAATTGGTACCATTACCTTCTCTGGCAGCGTGGTTGCCTTTCTCAAACTCGCCGAGTGGATACCCGGGCGACCCGTGCTCGTAACTCTTTCTAAGCCGCTCAACATACTACTGGTTCTGGGTGTTATTGCCCTGGGTTACCTCGTACATGGCGAACCTACTAAAGAAATGTTCTTTCTGGGCATCGTACTTGCAGCTTTTATTCTTGGCATCACCCTGGTGATTCCCATTGGGGGGGCCGACATGCCAGTGGTTGTGTCGCTGCTGAACTCATACTCGGGTATAGCTGTGGCCATGACCGGTTTCGTACTGAAAAACAATGCTCTTATTGTGGTTGGTTCACTGGTTGGTGCCTCGGGTATTATTCTGACCAATATTATGTGTAAGGCCATGAACCGCTCGCTGCTGAATGTTCTGTTTGGCGGTTTTGGCGCCAGTGCCCCTACCGGCGATGCCGGTGGTACTGTTCAGGGCACTGTAAAGAGCTCATCAGCCGAAGAAGCTGGTATGCTGCTCGATGTGGCTGAAAAAGTTATTATTGTGCCAGGTTATGGTATGGCAGTATCGCAGGCCCAGCACGTTGTGAAAAAGCTGGCTGATATGATGATAAACCGCGGTGCCGAAGTCAGCTTTGCTATTCACCCGGTTGCGGGCCGTATGCCCGGCCACATGAATGTACTGCTGGCCGAAGCCGGTGTTGAATACGACCTGCTCTATGATATGGATCAAATCAACGACCACTTCTCTCGCACCGATGTTTCAATCGTAATCGGCGCTAACGATGTGGTTAACCCTGCAGCGAAGAACAACAGTGCCAGCCCCATTTACGGTATGCCGGTACTGAACGTTGAAGAGTCTAAAACGGTGCTGGTATTAAAGCGTTCAATGAACCCGGGCTTTGCCAAAATCGAGAACGAACTGTTCTACGCTGATAATACCATGATGGTATTCGGTGATGCCAAGGGCACAGTTGAAGGTTTTATTCAGACTCTCGAAGAGCTGGGCGATTAAGTCATTTCGAACACACTGCCCTGCTTAAGCAGGTAGTTGATGTTCTCTTGCAGTCGTTTTTTACTACCGACGCCTGATTCTGAGTGAACCGTACCTTCGAAGGCAAGGCCCACATAAAGGGTCTTGCCAAGCTGGTAGATGTGGCGCACCTGTGCATATAGCCTGATAGGGCTCTGCATCTTGAACACCACGTTGAAGGTCATGTCATCGCGGTTAAGAACGTATTTCTGAAACTCAGGGTCGTCGACCAGAATGCAGATACCACCAGTGCTCACATTGAGGGCCTTCTGCCTGATGTTTACCTGCACGGTATTGGCGTCTTTAATGCGCTCAATAATTTCATCAGCGGTTTCATCAAGGGCGTGATAATCTTCTGCGGTAAAATTCTTTTCGGTTGATTTATAGAAAAAATATCCAATAGGAAATTTCTCACCCTTGAGGTTGGTGTAGTTAATAGGTCTGAGCAGAACGCTTTTAATACCCTTTTCTTTGTAGAGCTTCATCTGTTTCTGCACTTCTTCTTTCCAGATTTGTTGCAGGTTGGCCAGGTTAAGCTCGCCATGGGTATTGGCATACTCTTCAAGCACATTGGTGTCACTTATGATGGCACCCTGCTTGTGCTTTTTGATTAACAGTGTTTCAAGTGAACGGTCTGTGGGGTCGAGGTCTTTGATTTTAATGTCACCAAACTTGACGGCCAGCTGCCTCTCATACTCATGAAAGATCACCCGGTTTGAGACGGCATAAGAAAATGGGTTTAAATCAATACGGTTTTTTGAAATAAGAAAATGGTCGGTCACCACCACATCTTCGGGTGTGCGAAAACGCCGTTCTGTGCGGGCCCCGGTGGCAATGCGCACCTCGCTGATGGTTACCTTAACCACATGGTCTTGTACAAAATCATCAACCAGAGCATCAAATTCAAGCTGCTTGTTGAAATTCACGTAAAGAGTAAAGGTGGTTTTGGGCACATCAAAATCAACGGGAAAAGTCAATTTTAACAGATTGCCCTCTCGCTCAGTGATGTTCACCTGCACACGGGGGGTGGTGTGTTTTAAGAATACAGGTCTTTGCCCCATATACTCATTAAGAATATAACTGATCTTTTCAACATCAGTAATTCTTTGATATTCGCGGTCTGTTTCTTTGACCAGCTTGGCCAGTTGCATATTTATTACCTGGGTCATCTCTGATAAGATATGACGATTTTAGGCTGCTCTTTTCAACGTTATTCGTTAAAAATACGCACCAAATCGTGCATTAAATGGTGGTTTGATGCCAACAATTCGGGTACTTCAATATCGGCTGTTGAGCCATCAAATTTGGCTATTTTTCCGCCGGCTTCTTCTATTATAAGCACACCGGCCCCCATATCCCAGGGGTTGAGGCCTTCTTCGTAATAGGCATCGAAACGGCCACATGCGACATAACACAGATCAAGAGCAGCGCTGCCGGTGCGTCTGATGCCGCCGGCCTGCAGCAGAAATTTACGCAGGCGGTCTACCAGGGCATCGACCACCTTCTGGCGATAATAAGGAAAGCCCGTCGAAACCAGGGCCAGCTGCATGTTGTTCTGCTCACTTACCCTTATAGGTTGCTCATGTAGCCAGGCGCCCTTACCGCGAATAGCGGTGAACAATTCTCTGTGAACCGGGTTGTAGACAAGACCCAGCTGGGGAATATTCTTGTCATCAACCAGAGCCACTGACACACAAAAAAAAGGAAAGCCATGGGCAAAGTTTACGGTGCCATCAAGGGGGTCGACCACCCAGGTGTAACCACTCTGGCTGTCGTACTGGTTACCCTCTTCGGCCAGCAAACCCTCAGCGGGAAATTTCTCTTTGATGAAGCTGGTGAGATATTCTTCAGATTTTTTATCTGCAATGGTAACAAGATCGATCTGGGCAGACTTTGATGAAATCTGTTTATCACCATGCAGGTAGCCAAGAATAAGCTCGCCGGCCTGCAGAGTGGCTGGCTTAATGATCTCAAGGGTCTCGGCCAGGTTCATATGTGCGCACAGTTGAGAACGCATTCGCGCTGCAAATTCATTTTACAGCCTGACTCAGAAACAGTCTTTGATTGCATGCGTTATTTCATGTTGGTGCTGGCCCTTGTTGTTCTGGCCGGCTGTAAAAAAAGCCCCTACATTACCCCGGGCGAGATTGAAAAACTGACCGGTCACAAGGTGACCAGGGTGGTCGAAAAGCGGGCCTATAATATCAATGAAACTGCGGCCCTTGAGAACATCATTACCTATCAGGCTGCCGATGGTACCCATATTGGCGCCTTCAGCAAGTCGGCCGAAGACTACGGCTATCTGGGGGGATATAAATCTGCTGAAGGTGAAAAGATTCTTAAAGTCATGTTCATAAACCCAGCCCTTGAGTATTCACATATCATGGTGGTGGCCAAAGACGCACAGAGTGAATACCTGCTGCATCTGTTTGACCGGTTTAAACCGATTCAGACCATCAAGGTGGCCAGGGCCGATGTAAAAAATGTTTTTATTGAAAAAAATGATGCCCGGCCCAAAGATGAGTTGCTGCAGGTGGGCGAGGCAGTCTATCGTTTTGATTCACAGCGATATATTGAAACTTTCAGAGACAAACCCCTGCCCTGGGTGGTTAAAATCACCCGGGCTGGTGAGAACTCGGTCATTGAAATGATCAACCGCGGGGGTTACACCGGTCGCGCTGTTATTACCATATCGTTTCCTGAGCTGGCTGGCAATTACCGTGAACACGTGCGCCTGGTAAAAAAAATCGGCCATGTCAAACTCTATGCCCCGGGCCAGGGGGCCTTTCGCAGCGGTGGCGGCCGAGTGAGGCTGCGCGCCCCCAGTATTGAAATCATCAAAGAACCCTTTGCCAAAATGGGTCGTATGAAGCTGCCCCTGTTTCTTTCTGATAAGGCCGGGCCCATTCAAATCAGGGCTGTTTATAAGTACCGGGGCGGTATCTTTGAATGGCCTGAAGATGAAAATCTGCCCAAAGACCAGCAGAACTACCCCGCCTACCAGCTAAATTAGCTTGGGCCCGGCCAGGGTTTGGTCGATATCTCTGGTATGCGGCCACTGCTTGCAGTTCTTATTCTGAGCCTTTTTGTGGTAAACTGTTCTGATGAACGCGGCAGCTTTGCATTTTTTGTCGCTGATGAATCAGAGCTTACAGATATGCAGAAACACTGGTTTCAGCCCCGGCTGTTTCGCAAATACAGCCAGCCCATAACCTTTCCCCAGTCAAAAAACCTCTGGTATATCTACAAACCAGCCAGCCCTGACCACACCCAGCCCTATGCTCTTTCTCTTTCGCGTAAAAGCCTGGGGTGGATAGAGGTCGGCCTGAAGAATCAGAAGATCAACAAAGACTCAGATCTTATCATTGATCAGCAGCGTAACCTTGAGCTGGGCAGGTATCTGCTGCGCATTGCCTACGAGAACGAAGTACTTGATAGTATTACTTTTCAGATTGTGCCCGGTGAGGGCCAGGCCGAGATTGACTATGATGCGCCTATTGCCCAGACCCCTGAAAACAACGAAGTCATCGACGACATCGTTCTCTATTCTAAGTAATCAACCAACTTCAGTTTTGGTATGCACGGCATGCATATACTTTTCGAGATTAGGTAGAGAGACTTCAGTTTTGGCACTTTGAATCAGCTCGCGGGCCTGCATTCTCTCGGCCCGTTTACAGACATCAATAATAGCCCGGGGTGAGAGGCCCTCTAGTCTGGTAGCCAATGCAACCCGGTCGTTTTCATTGAGGTGGCGGGCATACAGGCCAAGAATGGCTGCGATATCACCGGCATCAGGGTAGGGAAATTCTAAAATGGTATCAAAACGTGAGAGCAGGGCGGCATCAAGGTCTTGCCGGCGGTTGGTAGCACCGATGGTGAGTGTTTTGCCCCTGGTTTCGAGACCATCAATCTTACGCAGTAGAATCGAGAGCATGCGCCGGGTAGCTTCGAACAGTTTCTCATTACGCGAGGGTGCCAGCGAATCAATTTCATCTAGAAAAAGAATCAGACCTTTCTCTGAAGCCGCCTCGGCCACATCAAAAATCATCGCCAGTTTCTTACTTGATTCACCATAGTAGGCAGACATGATACTTTCAAGAGGTACATAGACCAGGGGCACCCCCGATTCGCGGGCAATGATGCGAGACATGGTGGTCTTGCCCACACCCGGTGGGCCGGCAAACAGTACAGCCTTGGGCCTGTTTGATTCATAGGTCTTACGGGTTTTTTTCGTAATGGTATCAAACACATCGGGGTGTTTCAGAGGCATGATGATGGTTTCTTTAACCTGCTGAATAATATCTTTGTAGCCGGCAAAGTCTTCAAAATCTTTGGTTTCATCTTTGGGTAGATAGACCCCGCAACCTGCCTGGCGCAGAATATCAAGGGGGTCTTGGGCTTTCTTCTTGCCAAAAAAGTATTCAACCAGAGCGAACAGCAGCGAAGATTCTGACCGGGTCAGATTTCCTTTCTTGGTGAGCTCAAGCACCCGTTCGCCATAGATGCCGCTGAGGCGTACCTTGAGATTCTTCAGTAGATCATTGCTGTCGAACAGGTTTTCATTGAGGGCCTGCAGTGAAAGAAACCCTTTTTCAAAAGTATGAATGCGCCAGTTTTCAACGTGCTTTTTACAGAGGGCAATGACTTCAATAAAGTCGGCGTTCTCAAGGCCCGGCAGCACCAGTTTGGCCAGCACTTCATCACGCTCTGCCGCCAGCTGAAAGCTGTCTCTAGGTATACGCAGCTTTTCAACCAGCCGTTCAACTTCTACTTTGATATCTACAAAACTGATTTCGCTCATGAATGGTGAGCATACTGCTGAGACATTTTGGGCTGTCATTTAAAAAACAAAACAACTTTACACAGAGAAGTTGGCTTCTAATTTTGAGCTATGATAGCTGTGGGAACCACCAAAGACATTGAAATCACCAAAGACCAGCGCAGTGTTGAGGTCAGCGTAGGCCGCACTCAGGGGCTGATTGCAATTCCGTTAAAGCAGATCGAAAACGATCATCTGAGTATTCGCCTCAAACGAGAGATGGAGACTAAAACTTACGAACTGACCGTCAGGCGGGGCGGCCCTGTGCTGATGAAGGCTGGCGCCGGCGAAGAATTCGAAAAAATGACCAGCAGCGAAACCTTTGCTGACAGCGAGATCAAAGAAGGTGGTGGGCTGCGTTTCAGGCTGGGTGACCGCATTCGTGATGATGCCATGAAGACCTATGTAGAAGTCGGCCTGAATTGGGATATGTCAGAACCCCCCAAAAAGAAATTCTTTCTTACCGTTGAAAAAATCGAAGGAGAAGTTCGCCCCTCTGAAATACCCGGTATTTCAATGCTTGTCGACCCGGCTGATGAAGAGTGGTAGAACACTCTTACTTTTCTTTTTCTGCTCAACTGTTTACGCTGTTTCATCTGAATTTAAAGCAGCAATTAAAGAGTGCGTAGCAGATAAAAACCAGCAACAGTGCATAGACCTTCTTAAAACAGAGAAGGGTATACCCGACGAAGAAAATGCCCTGATAAAAAACTGGGTTCTTAAAGACAAACAGCCGGCCAGGCTGCGTCATTACCTGATTAAACGTTTCAGTTCTTCGCTGTCAAATGATGGCAGCGAAATGCCTGAAAAAAGTCTGCGCAGAATGCTGCTTGATTTAACCCGTGCTCAGTTTCATTATCTGGCCGGTAAAAACCATCATAGCAATGAAGATCTTGAAACGATCAAACTGTCGCTGCAGATGGCCTCACGGGCCCGCCTGCGTGAACTTTTTTATGACATTGTGCCGTATATGGCTTATCCGCTGTTAGAGGTGCGGCGCATTGCTTACCGGGCCCTGGCAAGCCTGAATGACGATCGAATGTTTCCCCTTTTGACGAAGCTCAGTAACTCTGAGAAGGCCCTTGAGCGTACCTATGCCATAGATGCACTGTATTACATTCAAGATGACCGCACTGTGCCCATGCTCATCAAAGCTTTAAAAGACCGCAGCAAATCTGTGCGCTACTATGCCATTCGTACTTTAGAAAAACTGCAGCGCACCGAAGCCATACCATATTTTATTCGAATCGTACAGTCTGATGTTAATAAAGAAGTGCGCATTAAAGCCATTCAGGTGCTGGGTGACTTCAGGCCCCGCTCTGCCTTCTCAACTCTGCAGAGAACACTAAAAGACAATGACGCCGAGGTGCGCCGTGAAAATCTCAAAGCCTTGCTGAAATACAACCGTAAGAGTGCCAGCTCTGCGATCTCAGCTCAGCTTCACCGAGAGACTGAGACTGACCTGAAACTCAAACTGATTAAAGCCTTGATCAGGCTGGGCAGCGCTGGCGGTATGCAGGGTTTAAAAACCCGCATGATTTCTGAAAAAGATCTCAACATAAGGCTCTGGGCCATTTTTGCCACAGGCTCGCTGCGTGATAACCGCGGCCTTTCATCGGTCATTGCCAACCTGCAACATGGTGATAAGACCATACGAATTGAGGCGGCCTATGCAGCGGCCCGCTACCGCGATAAAAGGGCCGTAAGCTCTCTGGTTGCTCTGGTTGAGCGTAAAGATGAACCGTATGAGGTTCAGGCAGCTGCCCTGTACGCCCTGGCTCAGATTGATCACGATTCTTCACTGCCCAGGCTTTTTGATATGTCTGAAAAGCACCAGAACCCTTATTTCAGGCGACAGATCAAAGAAGTCGTAAGTCAGATGCTGAAAAAAAGATACTGATGTTTGTTGATGTTAATGGTGAAATTTTTGAAGAAGCTGAGGCAAAGGTTTCGGTCTTTGATTCAGGTTACTACTTTGGTCTCGGTATTTATGAAACCCTGCTGATTAAAGATGGGGTGCCGGTCTTCTATGACGAGCATATGGTTAGACTGGGTAAGGCTCTGCATTTTCTTGAATTTCCTGAAATCACTGCGCTGCAGCAGGGCCTGCCCGACCGAATAAAGGCTCTGCTGCAGAAAAACCTTGAGGCGGGTAAACTTTACCGTATGCGTATTAATGTGACACCGGGCCGCATTCGCCTCGCTGAATTTAAATTCGAAGGCCTTACCTCGGTGATAATTATGGCAGAGGTCACCACCGTAACCAAAGAGGCCTACTCTATGCATATCAGCAGGCTGCCTAAAAATACCGGCTATGCTCTGCCTTCTTACGTAAAGCTTACCTCAAACCACAAGAACCTGGTTTCAGCCCGTGACGCCCGTGTGCAGGGGGCTGACGAAGCCCTGTTGATCAACGAGCAGGGTTATCTTACTGAGGGTTCTTTTTCAAACTTTTTCTTTGTTAAAGGCAATACCGTTTTTACAGCTGCAGAAGGTAACAATCTGCTTTCTGGTATTACCCGCGAAAAGATTCTGCAGATTGCCCAGCTGCGCGGGCTGCCACTGCAGGTTGGCAATTATTCGGTTGAAGATCTTAAATCAGCCGATGAGGCCTTTCTCAGCAGTTCGACTCGCGGGGTGGCCAGGGTAAACCGTATTCTCTATAACCAGAACATTGCTCATTTGCTCAAGGT
>CAZHLC010000010.1:0-4112 GCA_964532545.1 uncultured Leptospiraceae bacterium
ATTAAAGGTCAGGGTATTGGTGCCAGTGCCCGCAGCATAAGAGACAACTGCATCGGTGGTACCGGTTTCAAGGGTGATAGTGGGGGTACCACCTGTGGTAACCACATCAACTGCTTCAGAAAACTGCACCTCTATGGCGATGACTGCGCCTACGGCATGGGGGCCGTTGCCAGAAGGTGAGCTTACTTCGTTGACAGTAGGCTTGGTGGTGGTAATCACCAGATCGCGGCTGGTGGCCAGATCGGTGGTAATGGTAGCTAAATCGGCATTGTTGCCAGCCGCATCTTGTAGGGTTCCACCGCTGATAGATATGGCACCATTATCTAAATCGGCTGAATCTGCATCTAAGGCCTGCACCACATAGGTGCCAGAGACACTTGATTGCAGGGTAAAATCTGCGATTGAAATAGACGCGCCGTTTGACAGGGCTACATCGAGAGTTTCGCCGCCTGTGAGAGTAAGAGGCTCTGTGAAATTCACGGTAATATTAATACTTTCACCAATGCCGTAGGTACCATTTGAGGTGGTCGAGGTCACAGAAGAAACAGTTGCCTGGGTGGTATCAACCACGAGGTCTTTGTTGTCTGCGATGTTACTACCTGAGGGCAGGGTTAAAACCGCATCGTTGCCGGCGGCATCGCGCAGGGTACCGGCCGAAAGGGCTAATAAAGTAGCATTTAAATCAGAGCTGTTATCGCCGGCCCCCACTGTGTAGGTTGCATTTGAGGTGGCCGCACCGGCATAGGCTGTGATGTTGATTACATCAGTGGTATCTAGAGTAACCTGCAGCTGGCCACCGGCATTAGTGACATTTTCAGAGAAATTTACCGTAATATCAATGCCGCTGGTGGTGCCATAGCTGCCATTGCCGGTGGTTGAGGTAATTGAAGTAACGGTTGGGGCCACACCATCGACGACAATAGCCTGATTGTCTGAAATCGAGTTCAAAGCGCCCGGGGTGGCCAGAGTCAGGGTGGCGTCGTTGCCGTTGGCCACGCTCGTAATTGTGCCACCGTTTAATAAAAGAGAGGTTGTAGCCACATAATCTAGATCGCTGCTTTCATCGCCCGCAGCCACGGTATAGTTAAAAGTCAGGGTATTCGTGCCCGTACCCGCTGAATAAGAGACGACCGCATCAGTAGAGCCGGTTTCAAGGGTGAGGGTCGGGGTGCCACCTGTAGTAACCACATTAACAGTCTCAGAGAATTCAACCTCAATGGGAATCACCACCCCTACAGCATGAGGCCCATTGCCAGCCGGTGAACTTACCTGGTTTACGGTGGGCTTGGTGGTAGTAATCACCAGATCGCGGCTGGTGGCCAGATCAGTGGTTATGGTGGCTAAATCGGCATTGTTGCCAGCCGCATCTTGTAAGGTTCCGCCGCTGATTGAGAGAACACCGTTGTCTAAATCGGCCGAATCTGCATCAGAGGCCTGAACTACGTAGGTGCCAGAAACACTTGATTGCAGGGTAAAATCAGGAATTGATATCGATGCTCCGTTTGAGAGAGCCACATCAAGGGTTTCGCCCGAGCTTAAAGTCAGGGGCTCTGTGAAGTTTACAGTGATATTGATGCTCTGGCCGATGCCATAGGTTCCGTCAGAAGTAGATGAGGTAACCGATGAAACAGTCGCCTGGGTAGTATCTACAATAATATCTTTATTATCTGCAATATTGTTTGAAGTGGGCAGACTCAATGTAACTGCATTGCCGGCGGCATCTTGCAGGGTACCTGCAGAAAGACCCAGCAGAGTTGCGGTCAAATCAGCGCTGTTATCACCCACGCCCACATTGTACGTGCTAGAAGCTGTGTTTAAACCCGCAAAAGGGGTAATATTGATTACATCAGTAGTATCAAGAGTCACCTGCAGGTTACCACCAGCCAGAGTTACATTCTCTGAAAAATTAACCGTAATATTAATGGCACCGGTATTGTAGCTGCCATTGGCTGTGGCTGATGTAATCGAAGTAATAGTAGGAACAATACCATCAATGGCAATATCTTGATTATCGCTGATCGAATTGGCGGCCCCCACCGCAGCAAGAGTCAGTACAGCATCATTACCAGTAGCAGAACTCTTAATGGTGCCACTGTTCAGGTTTAACGCAATAGTAGAGATGTAATCAAGGTCTGCAGTGGTGTGGCCTGCGGCCACGGTATAGTTAAAAGTCAGGGTGTTGGTGCCCGTGCCTGCGCTGTAGTTGACGACGGCATCTGAAGAACCGGTTTCAAGAGTGATGGTAGGCGTGCCAGTTACATCAACATTTTCAGAGAACTCAACTTCTATAGGAATCACAGTGCCAATCGCGTGTGGGCCATTGCCCGAAGGCGAGCTCACTTCATTTACCGTTGGCTGAGTAGTGTTCACCACAATATCGCGGCTGGTTCCGAGGTCATTACCGACGGCGGCGAGGTTGGCCGCAAGACCAACTGCATCTTGCAGAGTGCCGCCGCTGATGCTCAAGGCACCATTGTTTAAATCGCCCACGCCGGTGTCACCGGCCTGAACAGTATAGGTGCCCGAAACTACAGTCTGGCTGGTAAAATCAGGAATCTGCACAGTCGCGCCGGTATTTAAAGGAACATTCAGGGTCTGGCCCGAAGTCAGCGTGACGGGTTCTGAAAATGTTACGGTAACATCGATGTTGTCACCAATTGCATAATTTCCGTTAGGGGTAGATGATGAAATAGAGATTATTGTAGGCTGGGTATTGTCTACCACCAGATCTTTGTTGAAACCCAGTGAGCCGCTGCCCCCGGGGGTAGGCAGGGTTACCGTAGCGGTATTGCCGGCCGTATCACGTAATAAACCACCGCCATCAGTAAGCGAGCCAACTGCGGCATAATCAAGGTCGGTGGCGTTATCACCGCCGCCCACAGTATATGAAAAGGTCAGAATATTCGAAGGTGAGCCGGCGCTGTAGTTAACCACGGCCCCAGAATTCAGGGTCAGCGTTGGGGTTGAGCCATTTACATCAACAGTCTCTGAGAATTCTACCGTAATGGTGATCACATTGGCATTGGTGTATGAGCCATTGGCTGTTGATGATGTTACGTTGACCACGGTGGGAGCAATACCATCTACCACGAAATTCTGATTGGTGCCCAGTGAACCAGTGCTGCCAGGTGTGGGAAGGGTAGTGTTGGCAGTAAAGGTATTGGTGGCATCATCATCGATGGTGGCGCCGTTGGCATTAAATGCGGCTGTATTTACATATTCGAGATCTAGAGTCTCTTGGCCGGCTGCGATTGTATAATTACAGGTTATTGTGAGAGCGCCATTTACACCGTTGGGGCAGTTGACCACGGCATCAGTGGTGCCGGTTTCAAGAGTCAGTTGCGGTGGGCCACCTGCGTCAATATCAATGGCCTCAGACCATGTAATGCGAATGGCAATGGTATCGCCAATGTTATAGGTGCCGTTGCCGGTGGTCGAATCAACATTGGTAATTGTAGGGGTAGCCGCCCACAGTGATGCAGGTACGGTTAATATTAATAAAAGAAGAAACAGGACCTTTTTCAGCAAAGGTTTCAGATTTTTACCCCAGATAGCAGCATTGTTTTGATTTCTTTGAGGATATAATTCACCCCAAATTCATCTCCCACGAGGAATGTGACGGCAGCCAATTCTTAAAAGCAACAGAAAAAAGCCAAAACGGGTACAGTTTAAATAAGAAAAAAACCGATTTTTTTAGTGTTTCCATATGAGTCGGTGCGCCGTCTCACTTGGCATATTTCGGGGGAAATTTGCGTCGTTTTGCAAACATAATTGTTTTTCTGCTGACCAGTGTTACCGCAGCTGAGCTTTTTGCTATCAGCTCGGCCACCCAGTATTTAATTCTCGATAATACCCCGAGAAATATCGCCCTGGGTTCAAGTTCAAATGCACACCCGCAAGAAGTGGGCGATATGCTCAATAACCCCAATGCGCTAACCAGCATGTCTGCGGGCAACGGCCGGGGCCCAGTGGGTGCCTACCTTTCAACCCAGGCGCTGTTATTTGATTATCGCAATAATCTGGCCTTTGTGCGCTTTCCGCTGATGAGGTTCAACCTGGGTGCATACTTTCAAACAGTGAGCAGCCCCAGCTTCGATTCAATCAACGATTTT
>CAZHLC010000010.1:4128-17580 GCA_964532545.1 uncultured Leptospiraceae bacterium
TTTTGCTGAGAATGAAGGCGCGATCAGCGAATCGTTTTTCTCTGGGGGCATCGGCGGCTCGAAAAAATTCAAACTTTACCGCAATTATCTGGTTGTGGGTGGCACAGTGAAAGTGTATAACAGCACACTGGGTGCATTTTCTGCCACCAGCGGCGCCCTTGATGTGGGCGTGAACTATTATTTTAACACAGCCCGGCCCAAGTTTCTGCCCTATATTTCAGATTTGCGCAATACTTCTGTCAGTCTGGTGGTAAAAAATATTGGCCCGGCCATAACCTTTGCTTCAGAGTCTGTGGCCCCCCCTTATAGCGTTGAAGTTGCAGGTCGCTACGGAATTTACTCACGTAAGATTCATGCCATCGATCTATATGCCAGCTATGAGCGCAATCTGACTCTTGAGAATCAAGATATCGGGTTTGGCGCTGAATATGAACTCTGGCGCTACGTGGTGATGCGCATGGGGGCTAGAACCGGTACCCTGAGAGATTTTAACTTCAGTATGGGTATGGGGGTGGTAAACCGCAGCTCAAAACGTTTTCAATACCGTCTTGATTATGCCATGGCCCCCGGCAATGTTACCGGTGGTGTAAATCACACCCTGGGTGCCGGTGCATCGTACAACTTCTCGCGCTTTGAAAAGATCGTGGCAAACAAACGCTATGACCTTGAAATCGTTGCAGAGGTTAAACGCTTCGTGCGCACTATTGATAAAAGGCGGGCCAACCCACCATCTAACATTTATGACGTTTATGATGAAATGGTCAAAGCGGGCTACCCCCGCCCACGTTTAACGGCTGGTCGACTGATGTATGTGCCTGAACTCAAAGAAGTTATCTATGTACGCGATGAGGTTGAAACCGACGATGGTCGACCCAAGAAAGATCAAGATGTTGATGTTATTCAGCTGAAAGATGGTTCACTCATTGTAGGTAAGATTCTTAACAAAGATCCCGATGGTCTGATTGTGCGGGCCGACTTCGGTGAGACTACGGTTCCTTATGACAAAATCGACAAACTCGAAGCCCGTGACCTCAACTCTGTAGATGAGCAGGTAAAGCGGCGGGTGCAGTTTCTGGTTAACCAGTTTAAAACAGACAAAAACCGCCTGCCAGAAGATCTGGTCGAGCTTGAAGCCTATGCCAAAGAATCACTGCAGGTATTTCCCAAGCCGGTACAGAAAAAGCTGGTCTACGATAAGACTACAGGCACTGTCACCCTGTTTTGAAACAGCGAATTGCGTCATAGTTATGACATGAATTAGATTTTTACGCAGTATAGAAAGCCGTCTGATGAGCCAAACAGCACCTTGTCTTGCATGATGGCGGCTTTTGAATAGATATTACCATCAGTTGTGTATCGCCAGAGAATGGTTCCGCTTGCGGCTTCTATGCAGTAAAAGTTGTTATCACCTGAGCCAATCAGAATCTTACCATGATGTAGTATGGGCTCAGCCCTGACCTTGCCCTTTGTGCGAATTTTCCATAGTGGGCTGGCGCTGCCACCAGTATGGTATATGGCATAGATATGACCATCGTCTGAGCCAATCAACGCCGCTTTTCGCCCGCCCTCAATGGGCATGGCAATGGGATTCGAATAAATCTTGTCACCAGTTTTATACTTCCAGACAACTTTACCCAGGCTAGAATCAATGCAGACCACATAGCCATCGAGAGTACCCGTGAATACATATTGTTCATCAACGTAGGGCCGATTCCAGATTCCGCCACCTATAGGAATTTTCCAGAAGATCTCGGCAGTTTTACCACCGTAGTTAATGGCATGCAGATTACCCTCATCATCGCCCAGATAAACCGTGCCCTCAAAAAGATAAGGCGATGAGTTAATACCCTCAGCCCGATAGCTCCATAATTCTTTACCAATTTGAAAGCTCTCAGGATTATTATAGCTGGCCTCAAAGGCATGCAGGTGATCATCCCATGAAGCCACCAGCATCATGTTCGAGCTTAGAAATGGCTGGGTATTAATGCCTTTTCGCAGTCTAGTATCCCAAATAATCTTGGGGGTTTCATTGATCGCCTTGCCTGGTGTGTACTTCTTACCATGCAGACCTGAGTCTATGGCAAAAATACCACCATTCTTAGTGGTAATATAAATCACATAGTCTTTGAACAATGGCTGTGCAATAATGTCACCGCCCAGAGATTCTTGCCAAACCATTTTGGGATCAAAACCCTCTGGGTCAGTCTCAACCGCATTGAGAATGCGCTCAGTTGTACCCACATAGATACGGCGATTGCCGTTGGCATCAATAATAGAACAAACACCGCCCTGAATCGGGCCGCCAATACGAAATTTCCATGCTAGTTGGCCACTTTGTAGGCTGTTTTTGTCTGCAACAACCTCACCCTCTTCATCGCCCCAGAACTGGTCTTCAGAATAATTGAGATGGTGGTCAGGGTCAAAACCTGAGAGTTTTTTTATGGCCATAGGCATTTATCGGAAATTTAAGCACGAATACAAGCAAAATTGGCCCAACGAAAACCTTGACGCAGCAGATGAGAACCAGTGTCTGAGGCGCATGCGGGTGACTGTCATAACTATGCTGCTTTTTGCTGGCACACTCTTTTCAGTTCAGAAAGAGGGGTTGCAGTTTCCCCGTGGGCATTTCTATTCGGTTTCAAAAACCGAGATTTTCAGTGTACAGTTCTTGAAAAAAAAGAAGATTCTGATCAAAACTCGTAATGAAAACAAACCAGTGGTTGGCTTAGTAGGCTTTTTCAATTCTCCTCGTTTGCAGCAGAACAAATACATGCTTTCAGTTATGCCCGTTTCATTGACGACCTCTGATTGGCCCGCGAAAACAATTCCTGTAATGAGTATAGATATCTGGCAAGAAAAAAGGTTCTCAGCCAGCGTTGAGGTGATGAGTGAAGATGAGGTAAAGTTCTGTATTCATGATAAAACCATCGGCGGAGCCCCCTGGACAGAATGTAAGAATCTGTCACGCAATGGCAATAAAGACCAGAAGGCCGGTCAGAAAGGAAGAAAATGAAGCGAGCATTTGAAATATCAACTGACATATATCCGTTTGAATCTAAATGGCTTGATATCGATGGCATAACTATTCACTACCTTGATGAGGGTGAAGGGCCCACACTTCTTCTCTGTCATGGCAACCCGACATGGAGTCTGCTTTACGTTCCCATAATTCGTCTTTTAAAAGATAAATTCAGATGTGTAGCGATTGATTACCCTGGTTTTGGTTTTTCGGGCAAGCCCGATATATCTGATTACGGATATACTCCCGCTGAGCATTCGAATATTTTAATTAAAGCTATTGATAAGCTTGGCCTCGACCAATTTTCAATCTTTGTACAAGACTGGGGTGGCCCCATTGGCCTTAATGCAGCAACTGAATATGCAGACCGTATTGAAAACATGTTCATAGGTAATACATGGGCATGGGCTTTTGAGCCCGGAACACCCATGGGTGAAGCTTCTGAAAAGTTCTCTTCAAAGATGGGCGGTGATGCCATGAAAGAAAAGATCATGCAGAAGAATTCGTTTCTGAATATAAGTATGCCTCTACTTGTTAGAGGGGCCCGTCGTCATATGCCCGAGTTGCGTAACCAAATCAAGCAGGCCTACCTTGCACCTTTTTCGACTCCTGAATCACGTATACCAACCTGGATTTTTCCACGCCAGATTATGGCAGCAAAAGAATTTCTTTCTGAGCTCAACAATAAGTTTGAACAAAGGCTCTCAGAAAAGCCAACGATCCTTTTCTGGGGAGAGAAAGATCTGGTGTTTCCGCCCCATTTGATTCCTGAATGGGAAAAGCGGCTCAAGAACTTTAAAAAGGTACTTTTTCCTGAGGCATCACATTTCTTTCAAGAAGAAGAGCCTGAACAAATCTCTACAGAGATTAAACAATTTGCACTCTAATCTGGCGATAGCATAACTATGCTCATGCCAATTAATGATTGATGTTGAAATTTGAGCTTCAAATGGAATTTCAATGGAGCTATCACAACTTTTTGATTGTGTTTCTTTAATATTCTTTTCGCATATCTCGTGATGGCTTCGCAAATGATCAGACTTACGCTCTTATTCTGTAGCAATCTCAGACTTCTTAGAAAGCGGTGTTGCTCATTGGTCAGATAAATGTATAGTTTTTCCGAACACCGGTCAGAATTGTAACTGCATGCTTGGCCATCTGATTTCTTAACAATTGTCAGGTCTTTTAACAGCTTTTCGATACATAAGAGAACCAGTTGGTTTTTGGGCATATTCTTTATTGTAACTTTTTTAAGGATCTTTTTAGGCAAAGAAAAACTAGTTTTCCGTTTCACATATGTCTCCAGACTTTTTATATTGGTAATACCCCTTCAGGCGAAAAATTTCCCACTTTTTGAGAAAAAAATCAGACTTGACTGCTCAAAATATCAATATCCTGCACATAGTTATGCCCTCTAAGAATGAAAACTTGAGTTATCTCAATGGGCTGCATGAAGAAGGGGCCCCTGACTTTTTTGAAAATTTGCCTGAGCAAGAATTAGCAGAATTACGGGCTTTTTTCGACACTATAATTCATCGCAAGACCGCGGGTATGGATAAAATGTTTGAAGCCTCAAACACCATGATCAAATTTATGCCCACATTCTTAATTCAAACCATTACTAATCGTTTTATTGAACCCCCTATAGCAGCGAAAATTTCTGAGCAGCTCACTGTTAAGGATACTGTCAATCTGGGAAAATCATTCTCTATTGAATATGTAGGCCAGGTGACAGTCTATATGCGCACTGAATATGCCTGTCGTGTCATGGAAGCCACTGAAATCAACCGTGCCATCAAGACCTATGCGCACGTGGTAAGAAACAATAAATATAAGGCGCTTGAAATGGCCGCTGAATTCAATGATGTATTTTTGCGACAGGCTACTCGAAATCTCAGTTTAAACGATTTTAAAACAGACTTCAAGAAACCTGAACATAGAGCTGGATTTGAGCGCCTGCAAGAGCTTATTGGCAATGCTTAGGGTAAAAAATTTACAGGGATCTTTGCCGACCGGTAAAGAAATCTTAAAAGGTGTTAGTCTAGAGATCAACGAGGGTGAAATTGTAGCCCTTGTTGGAGAATCTGGCTCGGGCAAAAGTCTTACAGGCTTGTCACTGCTGGGTTTAGGCCCCTTGCAGTTGGCCGGGCGGGCCCGATTTGAGAAAACTGATTTATTATCTTCTGATATTGATTGGCCTACTGTACGGGCAAAACAGATAGCGATGATTTTTCAAGATGCTGGCATGGCTTTGAACCCTGTGTTTCAAATTCAGCAGCAAATCGCCAATGTTCTTATTCGATGTCATAACTATGACAAGAAAATCGCAACATCGAGGGCAATTGAACTATTGGGCAAGGTCGGTATTCCTCAACCTGAATTACGGGGTCGCCTTTACCCGGGAAAGCTTTCCGGGGGAATGAAGCAGCGGGTAATGATTGCCATGGCCCTTGCCAGTGGCTGCAAATTGTTGATTGCTGATGAGCCTACAACAGCACTTGATGTGACAATTCAGGCCCGTATAATTGGTCTTTTGAAAAAACTGAATGAAGATCTGAAACTGACTATTCTCTTTATATCTCATGATCTCGCCCTCGTTTGGCAGATTGCTGATCGCGTATATGTCATGAAAGACGGTGAAACCGTTGAAAATGGCGCAACACGTGAGGTTTTTGCCAGCCCATGTCATAACTATACCCGAGAACTTTTGGCCCATGCCAATTTGGGTGCTTAGCCTGGGTTTTTCTGATTTGCAGCCTGATTATGTCTTATCTTTTTGACGGTGATGGCATTGCATATCTTTGCTGACGGGGCCTCGAAGGGTAACCCAGGGCTGGCTTCAATTGGCGCGGTTTGTTTTGATGTTGAAAAGAGAGCAGATGTACCCGATCTTGAGGGTTTTCTCAGCGATCGCTCAGCGGCCCAGTTTACGGTTAGCAAAAAGATTGGTGATAAGAAAACAAACAATGAGGCCGAATACCTTGCTCTTATTGAAGCCCTGAAGCAGGTTAAGAAAGGGCAGGGTAAGCTGCATATTTTTATAGATTCATTGTTAGTGGTTGAGCAGATCAAGGGTAACTACAAGGTAAAGAATGCCCGTTTGAAACCTCTGTGGCAAGAGGCCAAGTCGCTGCTACCCGATGATGGGTTTACCATCACACACATACCCCGCGAGAAAAACCAGATTGCCGACTATCTGGCTAACGAGGCTCTTAAGTAAGCATGTCAAACTGGCTAGAAGCAGAAGAAGACAAGCAGGTTGGTCTTCAGCCAATCTTTCCGCCCTGGTTTGAGGCATCAACAGCCCAGCTAGCTGACTTAGAAGAGCGGCATATCGAGAAAGAGACCCTTGATGCTATTGTGGGCTCGGCCTTTGATAAGTTGGCGGCTCACTTTCCTGATTACCAGACCCGCGAAGACCAAATTCGAATGAGTCAACAGATTCTGACTAATCTTATGCAAGAGACGTCATCAGTGGTTGAGGCCGGTACCGGCATAGGTAAATCATTTGCATATTTAATAGCAGCTATTTCTTATTCTTATCTTGCTGCTGAGAGGGTGTTAATATCCACCGAAACAAAAAACCTGCAGATGCAGTTGAATGAGAAAGATATACCTGTTTTGCAGAAGTTATTAGACAACGATCTGCCCTTTGAATTGTGTCTTGGTTCAAGCAATTATCTTTGCAAACTTCGTTATGAAGAGACCCTTGATACCGGCCGTTTTCAAGACTTAATTGATAATGAGCAGCTTGATGAGTTTAAAAAGCATGCTGATGGTGTTTTTTCTGGCACAGCTTTCGGAAGTATCTACGAATGTGATGTCGAGTTCTCTCCTTCATTCTGGTCTACGGTAAACCGCGATTCAGATGGCTGCCCCGGCCAGAAGTGCCAGCACTTTTCAAACTGTAATTATTACCGGGCTAAAACCGCCTGGAACAATTCACGCCTACTTATTGGTAATCATCATCTTTTATTGTTTCATATGCTCAACGATAAGCGCACTCTGCCCGCCTATGGCGCTGTGGTACTTGATGAGGCCCATGGTTTTATCAAAACAGGTTTCAGTATTTTTACCCTGGCCTTTTCAACAGAGGCCATGGCCGAGCAGAAGAAGGGTTTCGACCGTGCTATGGGCAAGATTGGCCCCATTGCGCTAGAAGCTGGTTTTGAATTTAATGAGGTATGGAACAAGCTGGTCAGCGACTGGCTGGCCTTCTTTTCTACGTGGGAAGTTGAACTTGACCTGAATTTTTCAGAGAATGAAACCCGTATTATTGAAAAAGCCATGTTCGTCGATTGTGAAAACCTTCTGGTTAACACTGAAGAGATTAAACGGCACATTGCCAATGTGCTTGAAGAAGAAACTGATTCGGCCGTAATGAATTCTCTCAAGGGTGTGGCAAAGTTTTTTGAGCGGGTGCGCAAGTTTCTGAACCAGTTCAACGCCATGAACCTTGACAACTATGTGTACTGGGGCCGCAAAGATAACGGCCAGCTCTATCTGTATTCATGTAATCTTAACCTGGGGCAAGAATTAGAAAATCTTCTCAGCGAAACCATGGTATATACCAGTGCGACTTTAGGTTACTGGCCCTTTGGCTCGGCCCCGCGCAGTAAACAAGATCTGTTAAGCAGAGGGTACTTTGGCAATTTTCTGGCTGAGGCAATTTCTGAAGGGCATGGCAATGACCTGGTTGACCAGCAGGTGTATTTTTCACCTTTTGAGTATTCAAAGTCAGCCGTACTGTATGTTCCAGAGAACCTGCCCATACCAAGCTTTCACGGTTCTGAAGACGAAAAAGACCGCTATGAGCAGATGCTGGCTGATGAGATTGTTGAATTGGTAAACCTTTCAGGCGGGGGGGCTCTGGTATTATTCACTTCAAATTACATGATGGCAGCAGTTGAAGAGCGTCTAGATGGGCAGTTTGAGTATCCCGTTTATTCACAATTGCGCCTCGGTGCTAACCGGGCTCTTGAGAAATTCAAAGAAAACAAAAACTCTGTACTGTTGGGCACTGCTTCTTTCTGGCAGGGTGTCGATGTGGTAGGTGATGGTCTGCGTATGTTGATTATCACCAAGCTGATGTTCACGCCCCCTGATGATCCCATTTTTAAGGCACGCTCGACCCAGCTTGAAAAGAAGGGCAAAAAACCGTTTTTCGAGTTGGCCCTGCCGTTCGCCTCAACCATGCTGAGGCAGGCCTTTGGTCGCTTGATTCGCAGTGAGCGCGACCGTGGTATGGTGGCGGTGCTTGATGAGCGACTGCTGAAAAAGAACTACGGCAAAACTCTATTAGCTAATCTGCCACCGGTCAGGTTGGCCCGGCAGAAGGGGCAACTGCATGCCTACCTGGAAAAGATGCGCATTTTTGCAGAAAGAGTTTGACCCCAGAGTATGAGTTTGCAGTTAAAAACCTTGAGAAACCTGAGTTCGCTACTATTGATCTTGTTTCTGGTTTCTTGCGGCTCGAATAATCCCTATACTGACGAAGAGCAGACATCAAACATCTACTACAGTACCTTTACCTCAGAGCCCAAACATCTCGACCCGGCCCGCTCTTACTCGGCCGACGAATATGAAATGCTTGGCCAGGTCTATGAGCCGCTCTACCAGTATCATTTTCTTAAAAGGCCATTTGTGCTCATACCTGGTACTGCAGAGGCCGTGGCCCAGCCAGTTAATGAGGGTGGCAAATCTGTTTATACCATCAAACTTAAGAAGGGCACCTTCTATCAAAACCATGCGGCCTTTGCCAGCGAAAACGGTAAGTATATCTATCACGATGCTGATCTGCCGCGCATTGAACATCCCAACCAGTTGCCTAAATCAGGTAAGATTGAGCTGACTGCCGCCGACTACGTCTACCAGATCAAACGTATGGCCAACCCCCTGGTTCAATGCCCCATACTTCCCATACTGGCCAAGTATATTGATGGCTTTACTGATTACTACAAGATGCTGCGTACCCAGGTGGCGAAGATCAGAGCTGAGCGTCGCAAGAAAGGTGGGGCCTTTTACAACCAAGAGAAAGATGAGAAGTTCAACCCTATTTACATTGATCTGCGTAAGTTCCCCCTGCGGGGCGTGCGGGTCATTGATCGGTATACTCTGCAGATTGTGCTGCGCCAGCGCTACCCCCAGATGAAGTACTGGCTGGCCATGCCCTTTTTCTCTCCTATTCCCTGGCAGGTTGATAAGTTCTACCGCCAGCCATCGACTGCCAGCCAGAATATTACCTTAGATCGTTTTCCTGTGGGCACTGGCGCTTTCAAGCTCAGTGTCAACCAGCCAAACTTTCGTATGGTGCTTGAGCGTAATGAAAATTACCATGAAGAATTGTATCCCTCAGAAGGCAGCCCCGGTGACAAAGAAAAGGGCCTGCTTGCCGACGCTGGTAAGAAGCTGCCATTTCTTGAAAAAGCAGTCTATGTCAAAGAGATCGAGTTTATTCCCCGGTGGAACAAATTTCTGCAGGGCTACTACGATGTGTCGGCGATCAGCTCTGATGTTTTTGATTCGGCCATCAGCCTTACACTAGAGGGGGCCACTCTCAGCGAATCAATGAAAGAGCAGGGCATAAGGCTGTTAAGCGACGTACTGCCCTCGACATTTTACTATGCCTTTAACATGCTCGATGAAACTGTGGGAACTCTTGGCGAGAAGCAGCGCAAACTTCGCCAGGCCATATCGATTGCCTTTGATATCGAAGAATTTATTCAAATCTTTATGAACGGCCGGGGCAATGCGGCCCATGGGCCCATACCGCCGGGTCTTTTCGGTTTTGAACAGGGCAGGGCCGGCATAAACCCTGTGGTTTATGATTGGAATGAAAAACTCAAGCAGCCAAAGCGTAAGTCGATTGAAGTTGCCAAAAAGTTGCTGGCCGAGGCTGGCTATCCCAATGGTATAAGGTCCGATGGTAAGAAACTGGTACTATCTTATGACACAGTGACCCGCAGCGCCAGTGAAAATAACAAACTGGCATGGACGCGTGCGCAATTCGCCAAGCTGAACATTCAGCTGCAGATTCGCGATACTGATTACAACCAGTTTCGTGAGAAAGTGAGTAAGGGTAATTACCAGATTCTGGGCTGGGGTTGGAATGCTGACTATCCTGACCCTGAGAATTTTCTTTTTCTACTTTATGGCCCCAATGGCAAGGTGAAGTCAAAAGGCGAAAACGCGGCCAACTATGATAACCCGGTTGTGAATGCATTATTCAAGCGGGTCGAGAACATGCCCAATTCGCCCGAGCGTCTGGCTTTGATCAAACAGATTAATACCATTCTGCAGAAAGATGCACCCTGGGTCTGGGGTTTTCATCCCATTGCCTATGCCCTCTATCATTCATGGTATCACAATGCCAAACCCATGGCCATGGGTAATAATACTTTAAAGTATAAACGGGTCAATGCTGAGAAAAGAGCCGAGATGCGCCAAGAATGGAATAGTGCCATTCTCTGGCCGGTGATTCTGACATTGCTCGCCTTCTTCGCCATTGTTTTCTATGCTGGTTATTCTTACCGCAAAGCTGATCGGGGTGAGCTTAGATGATCAATTATCTCATCAGGCGCATACTCTATTCGATACCCATCATTCTGGGTGTGAACTTCATTGTGTTTTCGCTTTTTTTCTTTGTGAATACGCCTGATGACATGGCCGAGCTGCACCTGGGTGGCAAGCGGGTGACCCCCGACCAGATCGACCAGTGGAAGCGGCAACACTCACTTCATCTACCCCGCTTCTACAATGCAGGCTATGACCGCCCATCGGTGGGCTACAGCCAGCTGCTGCGAACAAAACAAATGTCTTTTAATTTTAATCTGCCTCAGACTACCAGCTATCGGTTGATTATCAATGCGCCTGATAAAAACATGTTGGTGGGCAAGCGCGGCTTAACTATTTCATGGCCTAAAGATATAAAAATCAAAAGCGATAGCTTCAGCAATGGCAAAGAGGTTAAGCTGCCGGTGCAGACTGAAAAGATCATCTGGTATTTTGAAACCGAGCAGAGTCAGACAGCAAAGTTGAATATCAAAACCAATGTTGAGATGCCGGGTCTCGCTCACCGGGTGGCCCTTGAGATCAAACAAGATCTGCCCCTGCTGCAGCGTTTTACCCGCACTATTTTTTATCAGAAATCAATTCGTATGTTGTTCTTTGAGTTCGGCAAATCAGACCGGGGCAAAGACATTGGTGAAGAAATTCTTAAACGTATTGTGCCCAGTCTAAGTCTCAGTGTGCCAGCCTTTATTCTGGGCGTGTTGCTCACAATTTTCTTCTCGATGATTCTGGCATTTTTCAGGGGAACCTACATTGATAAATGGGGCGTAGTTCTTGCAGTCATGGCCATGTCGATTTCACAACTCTATTATATTATTGGTGCCCAGTGGTTGTTTGGTAAGGTTTTGCGGGTGGTACCCATTTCTGGTTTTGACTATGGTCTTGAATCAATCAAGTTTCTGATTCTGCCGGTGTTTACCTCGGTTGTGCTGGGCCTGGGCGGTGGAGTACGGTTTTATCGCACGGTATTTCTTGAAGAGATTAACAAAGATTATGTGCGTACGGCCCGGGCCAAGGGGCTCACTGAATCGGTAGTGCTGTTTTTACATGTTCTGAAGAATGCCATGATTCCCATTTTAACTCAGGTGGTGGTTACGCTACCCCTGTTGTTTGCCGGTAGCTTGATTCTCGAAGCTTTTCTAGCCATACCAGGCCTTGGCTCTTACCTGCTCGATGCGATTCGGCAGCAAGACTTCGCCATTGTCCAAAGCATGGTATTTCTGCTCTCATTTATGTATATCATAGGTCTGTTACTGACTGATGTCAGTTATACTCTGGTCGACCCAAGGGTGAGGTTTGAATAATGAGTATGGTCTTTTTATTGAGCGATATAATGGTATTCATTCTGGTGCTCTCTGTTATAGCCTGGTTTTTCTACGCTATTCGCAAAGAGCACTGGCGCAATGCCATGGCCCATGTGGGCCGTAACAAGCTGGCGGTTTTCTGTTTTGGTATTCTATTGGTTTATGTGGGTATTGGCCTGTTAGACAGCGTTCACTTCAAAGTGACCCAGAAAGATGGCACCCTCGGCGAAACCCACAGCCTGCTTGATGCGGTCAGCAGCCCCCTGTTGTTTGATGAAAAAGAGAAGACCTACTCATCACCCCTGGCTACCCGCTCTTTTATGAAAGAGATTATAGCTGAGGGGGGCAAGCGCGAACATAAATATCCGAAGCTGTATCATGCTGGCCAACATCTCGAAGGGCGCAGCCATATGCTTGATATTCTTATTCGCTGTTCGATCATTATTGCACTGGCTGTGGCTTTCTTTTTGCTGCTCAACTGGTTTAACCGTTTTCGCTACAAGCAAGGTGGTGAGACCGTTAAGCCCCTTTCGATCTATCAGAACGTTTTCTGGGTCGGTCTGTTTACCATCTTTATGGCCATTCTAATTCTGGGTTCGAGCTATCATATACTCGGCACTGATAAAACCGGTAACGATGTTTTTTACCAGGCTGTTAAGAGCATCAGGGTGGGTCTAATTGTGGGTACGCTAACCACCCTGATTGTAACCCCGCTGGCGATCATGTTTGGTACTCTCGCTGGTTACCTGGGTGGCTGGGTCGACGACCTGGTACAATACGTTTACACCACTCTCAGTTCAATACCTTCAATTCTGTTAATTGCGGCGGCCATGCTGATTATTAATGCAAGTTTGCATAACTCTAAAGAAGAAACGCTGGTTATTGCTGATAAAAAACTTTTTTATCTATGTGTTATTCTGGGCATCACTTCATGGACGGGTCTTTGCCGGCTGGTACGGGGTGAGGTTTTAAAACTGAAGAACATTGAATATGTACGGGCGGCCGATGCTCTGGGTGTAAGCCGCGTTTCGGTGATGATTCGGCACCTGGTTCCCAATGTTATGCACATTGTGCTGATCTCGGTGATTCTACGTTTCAGTGGGCTGGTACTGTTTGAAGCCGTACTGGCCTATGTGGGCATCGGGGTTGACCCCTCTCTGCAGTCATGGGGCAATATGATTAACAATGCCCGCCTTGAGCTGGCCCGCGAACCAGTAGTTTGGTGGAACCTGATCGCATCTTTTGTATTTATGTTCGGGCTGGTATTGCCGGCCAATATTTTTGGCGATGCCGTGCGCGACGCCTTAGACCCACGTCTGCGGGGTGAACAATAATGGTACTGGCGGTAGATAAACTGCAAACCTACTTTCACTCGCAAGATGGGGTGGCTAAGGCTGTTGATGGTATCTCTTTTGACATTAAAAAAGGTGAGACCTTTGCCATTGTGGGCGAATCAGGCTGCGGCAAAAGTGTAACTGCGCTGTCAATTCTGGGGCTGCTGACACCTAACAGTTACCATCCCAGTGGTTCAGTGCGCTTTCAGGGTGAAGAGCTCATTGG
>CAZHLC010000011.1:0-17567 GCA_964532545.1 uncultured Leptospiraceae bacterium
AGGCGCCTAAGCCCCCTCTTACCGTGCTGAAGCCAGCGGTAAACGTGGTTGATGCAGGCAAGGCTGTGAAAATTCTCGTCGATGTGCCCGGTGTTGATAACAAAGACGTTAAAGTGAACATGACCATCGATTCTCTGAAAATTCGAGCCCGCCGCAAAGCCAGTAAGAAAAAAGGCTCAGCCCCTGTTTCTGACGAAATTCGTTACGGTGAATACCAGCGCGAAATTTCTCTACCCACAGAGGTTAACCCCAAGCGTGTTAAAGCGAAAGTTCGTGATGGCGTATTGCGCATTGAGCTGACTAAGAAGAATATCAGCAAAAGAAACCACAAGGTTTCTGTTCGCTGATACCCCAGTGGGGGCTGGCTCGTACAACGGGTCAGCCCCATTGGGTGCACCCTGCCTATTGTTCTAATTCTTTAATGGTATTGGTGGCAGCGGCCAGCCGGCGTGCAGTGGCACTGCCCACATTCATGAGAATCTTAATCATCATATTGGGGGCCTGCTTCTCAATAGCGGCCAGTAGTTTCATTGATAGAACATAGCACACGGTTTCACCCTCAGCCATCACGGTAGCCGAACGGGGGGCCCTGGTAAGCAGCACCGCTTCACCAACGCTTACACCCGGGCCAAAACGAACAATCGAAATGGCGACACCTTCACTGGTAATCTTCTGTACCACAGCCCGACCCCGGGCAATGATATAAATTCCGTCAGCCTCATCACCCTCTTTCATCAGAATATCTTGATGCTGAAACACACGCTTCTCAGCATACTTTTCAAGCTGGTTAATTTCTTTTTCAGTGAGACCCTTGAGCAGCAGCGACTCACCCAGAGGAAATTCATCTTGCGGTTTCTCAAGGCCGACTTCGCTGAGCAGTTGGTCTTCGGCCCAGGTCTGGGCCTCGTTTAAGGTAGTAAATACCTCATCGCCCTTTTCAGTGACCAGGCCAAACTGTTTGAAGACCCCCCAGACCTGCGAAGCCTGATGAATACCTGAAAGCACAATCTCGCGTGAGAGTGAATGGTATTTGGCGCTGAGGCGCTTTACAATCATGGCCGCCGATGAGTCAGAAAAGCTGACCCTTTTCATATCAAGCACCAGATATTCTGCTCTGGTTTTCATGTTTTCAGCGACCTTGGTTAGGGCGTCTATACTTCCGAAAAAAAGCGGGCCCTGCAGTTCAAGTACCTGTATGAGGTCACCTTTTTCTTGCAGTATCTGCATGGCCTCACCCTGCCGCACTGTCTTTGACGGAACCTGAGCCGATGAAACCTGGCGATAGATGATGCTGGTCTGCGACTGCACCAGAAAAAAGAATAGAGCCATTGACATACCGGCCAGAAGCCCCGGCAGAAAGCCAATGGTCAGGGTCATAATGGCAGTAAATACCGACAAGATCACATGATTACGCATGGGTTTATTCTCATCGGCGACCTTGAAGCGGGCGACCCTTGGTAGAAACTGTACCGTAAGGGCATCAAGCAGCAGCACAGACATATACATCACCAGACCGCTGATCACAGCCTTGGGCACCAGACCGGCAAAGGGCGACAAAAACGTAGCAAATAGAATCAGAATGGCGGTAAAAACAATGGGTGAGAGATACGTACGGGCACCAGCGTTGTAATTTTGTTTTATACGAGAGTCACTGCCATCGGCCGGCAGGGCCAGAAAGAGTGAACCCAGAATGGTAATAAAACCAGAATACAGTAGAGCGCGCGAGCCGTCTTCGCGGTTCAGGGTCAGGTTCTCAACTGTGGTGACCGACACCAGGGTAGTTATGGCCATGATGATGGCGATCAAAAAGGCTGTGGCCAGCGCTTCGAGCAGCAGCAACTGCAGGGCCTTGTGGCCAAAGGCGGTCGAGACATAGGTGATTCCATCTGGTAATGGGGGGTGTTGCTTCAATAAACCAAACACCCCGCCAAGTTCTTCGGCAGTGGTAAACTGCCCCAGAGCCCAGAACAGCAGACCGCCAGCTGCCAGGGCCACCACCGATGCGGGAAACACCGGCAGCTTTCTTTTCACCAACAGAGCGCTCAGCAGAACAACAACAATAATGATAACCGGCAGAAGCTGCACCGCACTCTGCGGAAACCAGTTAATTATTTCACGGCCGATGATTAAAACAGCAATACCGTTTATGGCACCGGCCAGAACCGGTTGCGGAAACAGCTTGATCACCGAGCCCAACCGCAACAGGCCGAAGATCACATTTATCAACCCAGAAAAGAGAATGCAGAGGGCCATGCCGCCCAATAGAATAGCCAGATACAGTTCGGGTTCATTGGCCTTCAGCGTAGCAATCTGGGGAATTTTCATGGCCCGCCCAAGAAAGCCCGCCAGCAGCACGGCCGCAGCCGTTGAAAGACCAAAATAATGCACCGGATTGCGCAAAACAATGGGCAAAAGGCCGGTAAAGACCATGCTCATGAGGGCATAGGTTATGGCCCGGGGCGCAAACTCTGGCCCCAGGGGGGCAAAGGCGATTAGACCCGTGCCCAATGATAGAGGTATGGTCAGGGCAGCCACAGATACCGCGCCAACGAGATCACCCCGCAAATGAGCTCTGTCAAAAATCGCAGCCACCTTATAATATCGGCAGCCAAAGACCTATCTTTCATACAGAACAAGTAAAGAAAACTTGCCGCCGTCACAACTTTGTCTTAAACTATCGACATGCGCACAACAGGGCTCATTCTTACCATAACTCTTCTCACCGGATGTACTTCACTTGAAGAATCTCGAGTCGAATCGCCTCACTACAAAGATGGGCGCTTTCAGAACCTGTACAACGACGACGCCATAGCAGGTAAGAGCTTTTTTACCGTAATGCGCTGGAAGATGTTCGGCCCCCGTGACGAACCTGCGGTTAAGAACCTGCCTGAAAAGAAAATCAAAGCCTACCAGATAGCCCCCCAAGACCTCTACGCCAGAAGCGATGGTGTCAAAATAACGTGGATTGGTCACGCAACCGCACTTATCACCATTCGAAAAGGCGACAAAGATACAGTTCTCATTACAGACCCCGTTTTTAAGGGTATACCCTTTAAAGCCCGCCAGGTAAAGCTGCCCCTGGCCAAAGAAAAGCTGCCTAAAGTCGATTACGTCATCATCAGCCATGCCCATTTCGACCATACTGACTCAGAAAGCTTACTTTTTCTGCAAGAGCAGAACAAAGACATAGTCTATATTTTTCCTGAGGGGTTCGCTGCCTGGGCCCGTGATCTTGGGCTTAACAATATCGCAACGCTTGCCTGGTGGAAGAATAGGCAGACAGACCTGGCTAAAGTACATGCCCTGCCCGCCCATCACTGGGGAATGCGCAGCGTTAATGATCGCATGCAGTTTCACTGGGCCAGCTTCGTGATCGAAACAGGCTATGGTGATATCTACTTCGCTGGCGATACCGGCTGGTCAGATCATTTCGCGACTATTGCGAAAAAATTTCCAAAAGGTTTTGAAGCTGCACTGATGCCCATTGGCGCCTATTCGCCCCGCTGGTTTATGAAGTCTGCTCACATAAACCCCCCCGAGGCCATCAGAGCCAACAAAGTGTTGAACAGCAGACAGCTGCTGCCTATTCATTGGGGAACCTTTGAACTGGCCGATGAGGACATCACTGAACCAATTTATTATCTGCAGGCCGAACTGCAGAAACTGCCCCAGCCTGCCATGTTATGGCGCCCCGGGGTATCATATGAGTTTGGCGTCAAAAGCCTGACCCCGCCCCGGGCGGTGGTACAGGCTGACAGTAAAAAATCCAGGGCCAACTGAGCCCGCGGGCGGGTTGCACGAGAGGTGCGCTGATAGTCGTTTTCTCTCCCCCCCTTATGCGGCAGTTCATTCTGCCTCAGCCTTCTCTGGCTGCACACGGCCAGAGAGAGCTTTTCGTGTAACCCGCCGGCGGGCTCTGGCTGGAAAAAATACTGTCAGCCCCTGACAGAAATTGAAATCTAACATGTGCCCGCACTTCTGAGAGAGGCCGCCATTGTTTTTATTCAATTTGGTACAGGTCTGTGCCTGCTGTTTGCCGCTATGGAGCGGTTGCGCCGTGAACACAGCGCCACCTACTGGCTCACCATAAGCACAACTGTCTGCTTGGCTTCGATTCAGCTGCGCATTGGTTTTTTTGTTTCAAAAACTATTGGCAGCTGGCCCACCAGCGCCATATTTATCATTACCAGTATCTTTCTTATTGGCCCGGTAGTCTATCGTCTGGCCATTCGTATGCTTGGCATCTCTGAGGTGAAAAAAGAAATTTTCTGGCTGCATTATATTCCGGCGGGGGTGGCCTTTGTAGGCGAAATCTATTTTTTTGCCCGGCCCCTGGCCTACCAGAAACAGGTTATGGCCATGGCCGAGCAGCAGTTTACTTTTGATCTGCTGCATGTGGCTTCAATACTGGGGGCTGCCCATGTGCTGGGCTACTTCTTGTACCTTCTAAAAGTCAATCTTGAACTCAAACAAGAGTATGATATTAAATATACCAAACTGGTCTGGGGCATTCTACTCACCCCTACGGCCGGTATCATCTGCCTTATTACAGCCTTTGTGATTAAAAACGAGTACCTGTTTGTTTTCGGCGGAAGTTTACTTACTGTGACATGCACCTTTTTCTTTTTATTCACGGCCAAGTATCCCCATTTTTTCGAGACCTTACGGCACGACATCAGACAGAAGCGTTACGCCACCACCCAGCTGACCGGGGTCAATGTTGAACAGGTACAGAAGCGACTGCATGAATTGATGAGCGAAGAATTTATCTACCGCGACGACACCCTGCGCCTGCAGAGCCTGGCCGAAGAGCTGTTAATCTCGGGCCACCAGCTTTCACGCATACTGAATGAAAGCTACGGCAAAAACTTTAATGAGTTTCTGAATGAATACCGTATAAACGAAGCAAAAAAACTGCTGGTGACCCAGCCAGAGCGGCCGGTGCTTTCAATTGGTTATGAAGTGGGCTTCAGTACGAAAACAACTTTTAATGCCCAGTTTCTTAAACTTACGGGCAAAACACCGGCTGAATTTCGTAAAAAGAAAAAATAGACTGGGCCCCAGCAAGGGTGTGGTCACCGGGGCCGCCTGTTTTTCTAGCCAGCTTTTTTCAGATTACGCAGGTTATCGGCCTGCTGGGCAAACACCCGCTCTGCAAGATGGTAATTGTCATTATCATCAGGGTGAAAGTCGCTCTGGGTATATTCAATCACCTCTTTGATCAGATCGGGTAGCACCACTGCCCCGAAGATGCCTACTTTAGCCGAATCTGTAAGCAGTTTAAAAAAGTTTATGTTATTATCTTTACTTAAAAAGTGTACTGTGCCAATGGCGCCATAGATCCACAAACCCAGGGTACCGATCAACATACCGGCCATACGAAGCATGGTATCATCATCGACCTCTTTAAGCACATCAAAGGCCACTGACTTATGCTCGATCTCTTCGGCCGCATGCCAGTCAAGCATCTGGGCCATTTCTTCGGGCATTCCATCAAGTACCCGCTCTGCGGTGAGGCCCTTCTCGGCCAGCACGGCCGTCCAGTGCTCTAAGGCCACGGTGGTTGAAAGAGCCAGCTCTTGGCCAAACAGGCTCACTAGAAAGGGTTCAATACCCTCATAGCCGCTTTTTACATAGATGTCGCGAAACTGGTCTGGTTCAAGACCTTGATCGCGCAGAGTCTGCCAGAATTCTTCGTGGCTTTTACCATGCTGTACTTCTTGCGCAATAAAGCCCTTTACTCTTTCTTTCAGCCCGGCATCGCTCAGCTGGTTGTTAAAAGCCTGCACGCTTCTGATAAAAAAACGCTCACCATCGGGAAAGATCATATGCAGGCTGTTCATAATATGGGTCGCCAGAATATTATCTTTGAACCAGTGTATAGGAAAACTCTTGTTCATGTCTTTTTCGAATTTTCTCGCTGTAGGAACCATCTTTTCACTCATAATAATATTTCAACCTCTCAGGTGTTTGATATAGTAAAACCTAGGTAATTTTCGGATTTTTGGCGGCGCATATTATCAGAACTTACCTGAAAAGTTGTCAGAAATGATCATTTCTGACCTGATTAATAAACGCCGCTGGCCCCTTTTTTGCTTAAAGTAATATCAATGAACAGGCAAGAAATCGTTGACCTACTTGAGCAGCATAGCCACGGTCTGCGCCTCGCCCACCAAGATCTGACAAACGCTGAGCTCTCTGGCCTTGACCTGCGCAACTGTGATTTTACCGGTGCCGACCTTTCAAGTGCCAATCTGGCCGGGGCCCGCCTGGGGCACTCATGCTTTCTCAAGGCCAGGCTTGACTTTGCCGACTTTTCAGGTGCTGAGCTCACAGGCGCCAACCTGAATTTCAGCAAGGCCTATAAAACCGATTTCAATCGGGCCACCCTGCTTGATTGTAGTCTGGTCAAGGTTGAATTTGAAGCCTGTAACTTTTTTTCGGCTTCATTAGATCGGGCTTCAATGCTGGGTGCCCGCCTGCCCCAGAGCAACTTTAACCGGGCCTCACTGAACAGCGCCCGCCTGCTTGGCTGTGATTTCAGCGAAAGCGATTTTTCAAGCGTTGAACTGGCTTATGCTCAGCTGGTTGACTGTAACTTCACGGGTGCCGAGACCAGCAATACCACCTTTGAGAATCTGCGCGAAGCCGGCAACCTGCAAGACGAGTACTATTCTTAGCGCTTATATTTAAGGCCGCGATAGACAAGACGGCCGCCCTTAAAAACATGGGCTACCTGAAAAAGATCTTTGATATTCTTCTCAAAATCACCCTTAATCATCAATAAGTCAGCCTGGGCCCCGGGCTCAATCACCCCCAGGCCCTTGATATTAAACTTTTCGGCCAGCAGCTGGCCTGGCTCATGGGTGGCCGCAGCCACCGCACTGCGCGCATCATACCCACAGCGCTCTACCCAGAGCATAATCTCTTTTACAATAGCACTGCCGGGGGCCAGGCCCGCATTGGGTGAATCGCTGGCCGCAATCAGGCGTATCTTATACTTGCGCATGTTCTTGATATTTTCATAGACGAAATTTTCGCGGGTAGCCACCAGCTTAAACCATTCTTGTACTTCTTTGCTGACGTTGCGCTCTTCGCGGTAAGATTGCAGGGCAGCCGGGTCAAACAGCTTAACATCATGGCGGGTAAAATGGGTGCGGTTACGGGCAAACAGGGCCACAGAGTGCCAGACAATGGCCGTAGGCATCATCACCACCCCGGCCTCTTTCATGCGCTGCAGAGTTTCTTTGCTGAGCAGGTCCTTATAGGGCCCGTGGGCAAACATGGTAATGCCGGCATCAAGAGAGCGGTTTATGGTTTTGTCAGAGCCAATGTGCGCAATGATCGGTAACTTCGCCTTCTCTGAGGCCCCAGCGATGCTTTTAAGCTGGGCTACACTGAGAATGTTGGCCTGCTCTGGCAGGCGGTCAACGAAGACCTTGGTTATGGCCGCCCCGTGTTTTTTATTCTCGCTGATCAGGGCAGGTATATCAGCACCTTTTTCAATCTCATTAAGCAACTTACCCTTAACGTAGCCCTTCAATGGCCAGGGCACAACCTGGTTGAGCACAAAGGCCGGGTGACCATTCACGGCGGTGAAAGCTTTGCCGGCATGCAGATAGCGGGCTCTGGGCCGACCCTGCTCTTTTTCACTGGCCGCCTGCAGCTGGGCGGCATCGCCAAATAAGTCAAGCACCGTAGTCACACCGGTAAAAAGAAAGGCCTCGCGCGAAACATCAACATCGCCCATAACCATGTTGCCCGGTGCGCTACCCGATGAACCAAGATGGGTATGCAAATCGATAAGGCCTGGCAGCAGCATCTTCTCGCGACCGTCGATTTTTTTATCAACCGTTGCTTTGATGGGGCGACTGCTGATTTCTTTAATCACACCATTTTCGATAAGCACATACTGGCCCCTGCGAATGCGCTCATTGGCCCGCCCACTGAACACACTGACGTTTTCTATCAGAAAATTTTTACCGTCTACAAACGAAAGGGCCACATATGATTTAGCTACGCGAATGCAGCCGCCAAGAAAAAGCAAAGTCAGCAGTATAAAGATTTTTTTCATGATCAGTCAGTGCGGCAACGGTCGGCAATAGTGCTGATGAGATTAATATAGTCAATCAAATGTGCAGAAATTAATGCCTTACCCGTAGTCAAAAGGGCCACACTGATATGGCGTTCGGGGTCAGCCCAGCACAGGGTGTTCATAAACCCAAGATGACCGAAAGCCTGGTAGCAGTCGGGCCCAAACATGCCCACGGGCCGGTTGCCCAGCATAAAACCCGCACTGTAGCGCATGGGCATCATAATACCGCGATCAAAAAACGTATTACCGGTTTCATGGCGGGCCCGGGCCACGGTCTCTGCCGCAAAAATTCGTTTACCCTCAAATGTACCACCCTGCAACAGCATTTCAAAAAAGCGGCCAATCTCTTCTGCATTTGAAACCATATTGGCAGAGGGTATGACCCCCTGATAAAAGCGTTCATCTTGCGCCGCCAGCACAATGTTTTCAAAAGAACCGCCGAGGGCATAGTCAACCGCCAGACTGAAGGGGAATATAATCGGCGGGCCAGTTACATAGTTATGGGCAATCTGGGGCACATCTTCAGCAGCAGCCCCGTATTGCAGATAGCGCAGGCCCATGGGTTTTTTCACCCGCTCTACAAACAGATCTTGCAGGGTTTTGCCTGTGACCCGGCGGGCCACCTCACCCAGAATAAAACCACCTGTGGCGGCATGATAGGCAGGGGCGCCGATAAAGTCTCGCTGTAGCGGTTGCTCGCATAGCATTTTTACCAGATAATCGGTTTCAAACAGGCGATGGTCTCTTACAGGGTGTTTAAATGAGCGAATGCCCGCCTTATGTGAAAGTATATCATTTATAGTAACATCTTGTTTGCCGTTCTGGGCAAACTCAGGCAGGTAGTCGGCCACCCGGGCATCTAAATTCAGATGGTTATCGTCATGCAGACTGTGAATCAGCATGGCGCTGATGGCCTTTGAAGTTGAAAAAATACAGACTGGCGTTTCGGGCCGCATCAACACCCGCTCGCCCTGCTCACCCGGCCCATTGCCCGAGGCATGGCCTACCGAGCGGTGAAAGAAAATTTTGCCATGCCTTCTTATACAGAGAGACAGGGCTGGCTGGGTGCCTGAGCGATAATAGCGCAGCAGGGCCTGCCAAATGCTTTCAACATCATCTTTTTCAAGACCAACTTCTTCTGCCGCGACTTCATTTTCGCTATCGATGACCGAAATAGAGTCAAGGTCGGCTGCTACGTTGATGAATCCGCCCATGTGGCTGACAGAAATCAACAAACCGCTGATTGGGCAAGAAATAATAGCCTAACCATTTAAACCGAACTTTCACCCGGGGCCGGCGTCAAAAATGTGTTAATTAAAAGGGGAAAGCGAGAATATGAAAAAACTATTAGTTATGTTAATACTGGCCGGGGCTACGGTTTCACTGTCGGCCGATGGGCTCAAACCCCTCGCCAAAGAAATCAGCCAGAAACTCTACGATGCGGGTATTAAACGTGTGGCTGTGCTTGATTTTGGTAAAGACAGCGACACCAGCAAAATGGTGCAGCAAAGATTGATTACCCACCTGGTGAACCTGAAGCAGGTGACAGTTATTGAACGGGCCCTGCTACAGAAACTGCTCAATGAAAAACAATTACAGCAAACAGGCATTCTTGATGAAAAAACCACAGCCGAGCTCACCAAGGTTCTGGGCGTCGATGCCCTGATTGGGGGCAGTATCACCCAGAACGATAAAAAGCTTGAGGTGAACGTGCGGGCCTTTGCTACCAGCGGCAAGATACTGGCCGCCAGCACAGCGACCCTTGCCCAGGGGCGGGCACTGGCCCAGCACTCACCCAGACCTGAGCAGCCACTGCTGGGCAAGGCGGTGGTGCAGATCGCTATTCTGCTCGATACTTCAAGCAGTATGGATGGTTTGATCGCCCAGACCAAAACCCAGCTATGGAAAATCATTAATCACATGGCCGGGGCCGAGAAAAACGGCCAGAACCCAGATATTGAGGTGGCCATCTACGAGTATGGTAACGACCGTCTGAAAAAACAAGAGGGTTACATTCGCCAGGTAACCCCCTTCATCAGCGACTTTGATAAAATATCAGAGGCCCTGTTTTCATTGAAAACCAATGGCGGCTCAGAATGGGCCGGCAAGGTGATTGATGAAGCCACTGAAGGCCTGCAATGGAAACTTTACCGTGATGTTTACAAAACCATGTTCATTGCCGGCAATGAGCCCTTCACCCAGGGCCCGGTAACCTACCAGCGCGCCATTGAAAAAGCACGCTCTAAAGGTATAGTGGTCAACACCATCTTCTGCGGTTTTAAACAGCATGGCGCAGCCACAGGCTGGCTGGCCGGCGCCCGCATGGGTGGCGGCGAATACATGAATATTCAGCAGAACATGAAGGTGGCCCGCATTGTGGCCCCCCAAGATGCTGACATTGTAAGGCTGGGCAACGAGATGAACAAGACCTTCGTACCCTACGGTGACCATGGTCGCAAGGCCGCAGAGCGCCAGAAGGTCGAAGACTCTAACGCCAGCGCCAATGCCGCCAGCGGTGCTTCGATACAGCGCTCAATATTCAAGGGTAAGAAACAATACGCCCGCACCAACAGGTGGGATCTGGTGTCGCTCATCATGAATAAACAGCTCACTTATGACAAGATCGATAAGAAAAAGCTACCTGCCCATTTGCGTAACAAATCAGACAAAGAGGTTCGCAGCTATATCGAAAATCGCATTAAGCAGCGCCAGCAGATGCAGAAAGATATCAGAACCCTGCATGATAAACGCAAAAAATACGTGGCCAAAGAAAAGAAGAAAAGAGCCAGCAAATCGGCCTCAAGTATTGACGATGCCATGATGCACACCATTCAAAAGCAGGCCGAAGAGATGGATTACGCCTTCTAAACGCTAAAAAAGTAATATCTCTTTGACTTCATGGGCTGCCCAATAGAGGGTAGCCCATGGGCTTACTTGATTTCTTTAAAGGCAAAAATCTGGCCACCCGGGGGGCCGACCCCAACACCGCACTATTTGCAGCACTTGAAGCACTGGGCCTCAGAGTCATAGAACAAGACACCGCCTTCACCAGGCTGGCAGGCTCATATAAGGGCCTGCCCGTAGGCATCGAAGTTGACGCCACCCGCATTATGGGCGTACATAAACGGGCCATGCGCAGGGCCGCTACCAATATTGTAACAGACCTACTGGGTGTTTACGCACGCTCTTGGCAAGACTGGCAGAACAAAATGTCTTATTTCAGGGCCCGCACCCAGATGCAGAATGCTCAGATTCTCTATAAGTGGGCCGTTTTCTGGCAGGGGCCTGCCATCAAAGGTAATCTCGGTACCGAAGATGAGATCGGCCAGCCCCTGGGCAATGGGCTCTACGGCAGTGGCGATCAAGCCATCTTAACAACCGCCACAGATCAGCAAATCAGCTCAATGCTACTGCAGCCTACGCTTGATGAGCTTTCGATCAGTGCCCATGAGCTGCAGGCCTTCTGGGCCCCAGCCATGAAAGAATACCAGTACATTGCGGCTTCGCCTGAAAGGTTCAGCAGGTTTCAAAAAACGCCTTAGATACTCTGGCCCTGCTGCATGCTAAACTGTCTGCTTAGCTCTACTGTGTGAACACTGTTCAACCCAGATAAAGGTACCATCTGCAAAGTGTTCTTTCTTCCAGATTGGCACTTCAAACTTGATGCGGTCAATAATGTGCCGGTTTGCCGCATAGGCCTCATCGCGGTGTGAAGACGATGTCACCACCACCACTGCCGATTCTTTAATATCAACCGGCCCTACCCGGTGACAGGCATCGGCAAAATGTAACTCAAAGCGGGCTTTGGCATCTTCAAGAATGTCTTTGATCATTTTTTCGGCCATGGGCCCATAGGCCTCATACTCAAGGCGACTAACGCTTTTACCCTGGTGATGATTGCGCACCTCGCCGCTGAACAGCACAATCGCCCCGGCCTTCTCATGATGGGCCCGGGCCAGAAATGTATTTAAATCTATGGGTTCGGCAGAAATATACACACTTAACCTCCGCTAGAGGGTGGCAGAATTGCCAGCCTCTGGCCATCTTGCAGGCTTTGCTCAGCAGTTACCATCTCGTCGGCCAGGGCAAAGCGGCAGGTCTGCAGAGTAGCCTCGCTTTCTGGCTTCTGTTCTTTTAATTGCTTTACCACATCGGCTACGCAGCCATCGGCTGGCAGCTCGACTTCAAACTCAGCAGGAAAATAATCTTTTAGCTGGGCAAAGGCAAGTATCTTCAGCTTCATTTATCCCCCGATGTCGATCATCGACAGGGTGCTACCCTGAAACCGTGTTGTCTGCTTCTGCCCCAGAGCGCGCCCCAGCAATTCGCTCATTGAGCCGTTTTCTGCGGGGCTCAGACCTTCGTTGCTGCTGAGGCAGCCATAGATGCGGCCCTTTGAATCAATGCGCAGGCGATCGCAATCAAAGCAGAAGGGTTCTGAATGATTGGCGATAATACCAAAGCTCTGCCCCTGATGAGTCAGCCAGTAATTAGCGGTTGCACTTTTTTTTCTGGGCAGGCGTTGCAGAGAACCACGGGCACTGATTTGTTCAAGAATCTGCTCTTGGGTATAAAGATCAAACTTCTGCCCATGAAGATAACCCATGTTCATCAGCTCAAGATAGCGCAGCACCACGCCCTGGGCCCTTGCATAGTCAAGCAGAGGTAGCACCTGGTTTTCATTGGTGCCGGCCATTACAGTAGCATTGAGCTTCACCTCAAGGTTTGTACGGGCGGCCTGCGCAATGCCTGCCAGCACCTGGTCAAGGTTGTTGCGCCGGCTGATCTTTTTATACACTTCAGGCTCTACTGCATCAAGAGAAATATTGATAGAGTTGAGCCCTGCCTGCGTCAGGGCCGGCAGGTTGCGTTCGAGCAGGGCACCATTAGTTGTGAGAGAAATACGCTTTATACCCAGCCCTTTCAAACCGGCGACCAGTTCGGCGATGGGCTTGTACAGCAGGGGTTCACCCCCGGTAAGGCGCACCGTCTGCAGTGGGCTTATCTGGTGTATTTCTTTAATAAGCTGTATGAAATGGGTGGCCGGCAATACATCGGTTTTGGCTGGGCGATAATCACCATCGACACAGTAGGTACAGGCCAGGTTGCATGAAGAGGTAAGACTCAACCTCAGGGTGCGAAAGGTACGGCCCAGCTTATCTTTAACCGGTGCTTTTTTTGAATAAGTTGATATTGTCATTAAACAGTAATACGCGAATGATTCAGCTTATAGCACATGACAATCTGCGAATGAATCATCGTGTCGAGCCTTTTGTTCAGCCAGATCACTTCGTCTTTAACCAGTCTTTTGTCTTTCAGGGCCACCTGC
This sequence comes from uncultured Leptospiraceae bacterium, assembly GCA_964532545.1. Taxonomy (GTDB): domain Bacteria; phylum Spirochaetota; class Leptospiria; order Turneriellales; family CAZHLC01; genus CAZHLC01. Next base: position 13,425 of record CAZHLC010000011.1, read on the forward strand.
AGATCTTTGAGAAAGGTGTTGAGTTTATCTGCAAAAAGTTTTTTATACCACTCATCAAAGGTTTTAATCTCATTATAGTGATGTATTGAGATCTGCCCCCTGAGAAAGAAGTCGTAATCATCCATATGCATGGTATAGTTAAACCCTTCTTCAGTGTCGTAGGCCTGAATGACATTACTCTCAAGATAATTTTTTTCTAGAAAAAAGCGCAGGCTGATCAGCGTATTGGTCATGTTCTCAATACCCTGTACCAGGTTGGCCTTTTCTTGCCCCACGAGTTTACCGTCATCACTGATATAGCGGTTATAGGCCGCGCCAATGATTCCGAAATGGCCCAGGGCTTCTTCAACGATTTCACTGAATAGTTCAGTCTGCAGCTGTTTGATTTTCAGCTTGCCAGTGACCCGCAGATTGCCGTCTTCTTCGATTTCAATATTATTCATAAACTCTTTTCTTCATAACCCAGATGAAAGAGGGCCCGGCCCGGTACCACCTGAGGGTGCAGGTTATATCCAATAATTATTCCGTTGCGCGGGGCGGCAATCACAGATTTTACCTCGCCCAGCAGTGATTTAATACGGGCAATCTCTTGCCCCCGGCTTACCTGGGCCCCGGCTTTCACTGACGGATAAAACAAACCACCCACTGTTGAGCGCACCCAGGTGCTGCGGGCAAAGTAATTGGTAGCGGGCTCTTTTCTCATATCAGCCGGGGCGTCGGGTAGAATACCCTTGTGGGCCAGCACTCTGATAATACCCCCCAGAGCCTGGGTTGAAATTTCTGGTTCAAAGCGGTTACACTCACCAGCCTCTAAAAGAATAAACGGAATATTCTGCTCAGTGGCCTCGCGGCGCAGCGAGCCCTTAACACCGCGCGAATGCATGGCCACCGGGGCGGCAAAAAAGCTGGCCAGCTCTTTGACGCGCTCGTTATTCATATCACCTCTAATGTGGGGAAAGTTCCAGCGGTCATAACTTGCCGAATGCAAGTCAATACCAAAATCAGCCATCGAGACAAAGTTATCCCAGATATAGTGGGCCAGGCGGCCACCCTCTGAACCCTCATCATTACCCGGAAACAACCTGTTCAAATCACGCCGGTCGGGCAGATAGCGGCTGAGAATATGAAAACCCAGAATATTGGTGACCGGTAGCAGGGTCACCTGGCCGCTGATTTCAAACTGAGCCAGCTCATCGGCCAGGCTCTGAATAATACGAATACCGTTAAGCTCATCACCGTGTACCGCTGCGGTCACCAGCGCATATTTGCCCGGCTGGGCCCCGGTGATACGTATATAAGGAAACTGATATGAAAAACCAGCGTAGTCTTCGCCCAGATTCAGCCAAGATCTTTCAATTTTAGTGCTCTGCACTGTTTCACCCGGCATAACTATGATGATATATGAGGTGGCACCATACTGGCAATTATTTCTAACATTGTTGGCAAAAGAGGCCATTCTGAACTGCTTGACAGACTGCCATCAGCACAAAGCTCTTAATTATTAAGAGGAAACATGTCAGCAGAACAACAGAAATATAAACGTAAACAAATCGTTATTGATAAAAAATTTCAGGGTAAGCTGGTAATCAGGGCTTTGATACCCCTGGTGATTCTGGTAATTCTCACTGCTATACTCAGCATCGTTGTGCTGGGCCGTCTTGAGAGCGGCTTTCATTTTGAGAGCACCAATGAATTAATTGCCATGCTGTCACAGCGTCTGGGTAACCTGTTTCAATCTTCGGCAGAGTTGTTTTCTTCGCTGCGCACCTATACCCTGCTTCTGCTGGGGCTGTTTTTGCTCATCGCCGGCGGCTACGTGGTTTATATTTTTTTATATATCTCGCACCGTATTGCCGGCCCCATTCTGCGCTTCAAACGTACCCTGGGTGACATTCTCAACGGTCAGCTGACTACCCGCATTCATTTACGCGAAAAAGACGAGTTTAAAGAAACCGCTGATTCATTTAATGAGATGATCGAAGCTCTTGCGCTGCGTATCAAACGTATAGACCAACTCAACAATTTCTCACAAGAAACCATCGTGGCCATGAAAGAAAAGGCCTCAGACGAAAACAAAGCGCATTTCGAAAAACTCGAAGAAATCTCAAAAGGAATCTCTGAGTCTATTCACGAGTTTCACTTTGAGTAAGGTCTATACCGCCTTTGCCGAGGTTTACGATGAAACCTACAGTCATGTTCCTTATTTTACCTGGGCAGACTATATTCACAGTACCTTCTTAGACTTTGGTGTTTCGGCCAATGAAAACGTAATTGAAATAGCCTGCGGCACCGGCGCGCTGGGCCGCTTTCTCAAGCCAGTATACCCCCAGCTGCTCTCGCTTGATAAATCAGCGGCCATGCTGGCCCAGGCCAGCAACAAGGGTATCAAAGACCTTTTGCAGGCAGATATGCTGCAATTACCTCTTGCCGATAACAGTTTTGCCGGGGCCTTCAGCTGTCACGATTCGCTCAACTATCTGGGTTCTTATGAACAGCTGGCCACTCATTTTAAAGAGATGGCCAGAGTATTGCAACCCGGGGGTATTTACATTTTTGATTTAAGCTCTGAAGAAAATGTTATTAAAAACTACGACCGCCAGGTGTTTAAAAACAACTTTCGTAAATATAAGGTCTACTGGCAGAACTTCTATGACTATACCAACCAGAAGATTACCTCGGTGCTTGAGTTTACATCGAAAAAAGAAACCACCGTTGAAGTTCACGAACAGCTGATTTTCAGCGAGAAGCTCATGCTGGCCCTTACTAAAAAAGCCGGCTTCACTCTGAAACGCAAGGCTGCTGACTATAAACAGCGAAGAAAACTCTCACGGGCTAACCTGGTTACCTACGTGTTAGAGCTTACAGATAATAAATAGATTCAGTTTTGGGCAGCTCGATATTGGTGCCGTTTAAAAACGACAGGCTCTCTTTAAGATTGGTACGGGCGCTGTCTTCACCGTGATTGAGAAACAGGGTTTTTAACTGCTTTTTATCAAGGCCACGGGCCCAGGCATGCAGACCATTTCTATCAGTGTGCGCCGAGAAGGCATTGATACTTGAAACCTTGGCGCGCACCATATACTCTTGATCAAAGATCTTAACCCGGCCGGCCCCTTCAATGATCAAGCGGCCCAGGGTACCTTCAGCCTGATACCCTACAAACAGCAGCATGTTGCGACGGTTCCAGATTCTGTTGGCAAGGTGATGCATAATACGCCCGCCACTGCACATGCCGCTGGCCGAGATCACAATACCTGGCCCGCGCATTTCGTTGAGGGCCTTTGATTCGGCCACCGACTCTGTCATGGTCAGCTGATCAGACTGAATAAAGTCAAAAAAACCATCGTCGATAATCTGCTGGTTTATCTCTTCAGGGTAGTTGAGATAGACCCGGGTGGCCCTGGTGGCCATGGGGCTGTCAATAAAGATGGGCAGCCTTGGTATACGTTCATTTTTCATCAACTGATAGATAACATACAGAACCAGCTGGGTGCGCCCAATGGCAAACGCCGGAATCACCAGCATACCCTTACGTCTGATCACATGCCTGACAGCATCTTCCATCTTTTGTTCATAATCTTCTTTTTCATGTTCGTGCGAACCATAGGTTGACTCCATCACTGTGAAGTCGGCCGATGGGGGCTCATTGCGGTGGCGATGCAGAATTGATTTTACCGGGCCAATGTCTCCGCTGAAAAGAATAGAACGCCCCTTATGTGAGAGGCGTACATAGGCCGCCCCCAGAATATGGCCGGCCCAGAAGTACTCAACTTCAAAGTCGCCAACCCTGAATGGTTCATTATAGGGTACTGATTTTACCAGATCAAGTGCTGCAAAGGCATCATCTTCAGTAAATAGTGGCCCGCTGAGCTGGTACTGTTGAATTTTCTTTTTGCTGAGATACTTGTACTCTTCTTCTTGCAGGCGACCGGCATCGGGCAGCACAATGCCCAACAGCTCTTTGGTGGCCCGGGTACAATAAATTGTCTGATTAAAACCGTTTTTGACAAGCAGCGGTAAAAGGCCCGAATGATCAATATGGGCGTGAGTCAGAACAACGGCGTCGATCTTATCGACCCGGTCATCTATTACCTGGTAGTTTTTTTCTTCGACGTAGCTTGGCCCCTGATAAAGACCTGAATC
>CAZHLC010000012.1:0-17522 GCA_964532545.1 uncultured Leptospiraceae bacterium
AAGACGCGTGAGGAGTTGACGCGAATCGCGGAGCTGCTGATTTCGTCCGGGCCCATGAACTACTCAAGCCTGGTGGGCTGCTGCTTATTCAGACCGCAAATTTTTCGGGCTGGCAGGCCATAGACGGGGGCCCAGGTTACCATTACTTTCTGCCCGGCCATCTGATTTACTACAATGACAGGGGGTTAAAGAGCTTCTTAACAAAGCTGGGCTTTGGCGGCTTTAAAGAGTTTATTCCCGTTGATTTTGGGTTGCTGCCGAAGCTGCGCAAGAGCCGCTACTCTTTCAAAAAAATCAGTGATTATCGGCGCTGGTTGCCAACCAGCTATTACCATATTAAATCACTATTCCGCTACCGGGGCCGGCCCCTCACTTCTTCGTATGTATTGTATGCCTTTAAGGTTTGACGGGGCGCCGGTGATTTTCAGTTATTGAGTGCGTGTCAGTAGAATTGAATAGTTTGTTAGTAAAGAATGCCGAAGGCTGGTTGGCCTCTCTGGCCGGTTTGAGAAATGAAATCTACAACGATTCGGCCCAGACCCTTGAGGTTAGACTCACTGATCTGGGTCTGTTTCCGCTGCCTGAAGAGGCCCTGCCACAGCTCAGTATTGAAAAAGAAATAGAAAGCCAGGTTTTCAGGGTACCTGAAATTCTGCAAAAGAGCCAGATTCCCATTTATTACGGTCAAGATGGCCGGGTCTTTGTGCCTCAGGTGAGTTTATCAATCTGTCGTTACTTCAGCCAGGTGTGGCAGCCTGAAGCAGCACGACACAGCGAAGACTTTGAGATCTGCAACGGTCTGTTGATAATAGACTCTTTTGTGGGGGGGCGGTTGTGATCAGGGTTTTATTTGTCTGTCTGGGTAACATCTGCCGCTCGCCCCTTGCTCAGGGAATTTTTGAGAAACGGGTAGATGATCAGGGGCTCGGTGATGTTTTCTATGCCGACTCGGCCGGCACTTCAGGCTGGCACGAAGGTGAAAGACCTCATCATGGTTCGATTGATATTGCCCGCCAGAATGCGGTAACAATTGAAAAGCAGAAATCGCGGGCCGTTCGCCCCGGCGATGCCCATGAGTTTGATTACTTCATAGCGATGGATACTGCAAACAAAAGCTCGCTGCTCAATGAATTTGGTTTTGACCACAGCCGGGTTTTTCTAATGCGTGACTTCGCCGGCGAACAGGGTAAAAACGTTCCCGACCCCTACGGCTCGGGCTCATCAGGCTTTGCTAATGTTTATGATATTCTAAATCGCAGCGTTGATGGTCTAATTAACTATTTTAAAGAACAGCACCCAGATAAACTCTGATCAGAGCAGTTCATCATTCATAAAAAATATCGACTCATTGTTCAGCGCCAGTAGTGCCCGCAATCTGTTCATAAATGAGGGTAACAGGGCTGACCGTGAAAACATGGGTGCCTTAATGCGGGGATAAATATCAACCCGAATGCGGTCAGTGTTTTTTAAACCCAGATCGTTTCTGATCTGTAAGAGCGCAGCACCAAGCCCACCCTGAAAATCAACCAGCCCATTATCAAGGGCTGCTTCACCTGAATAGACCCTGCCTTCACCCAGTTTCTTCAGGGTTTTATCATCGATACCCCGGCCCAGAGTAATACGGTTACGAAAAAGCGCATACATGTTCTTCATGGTTTCAGTTAGAGCCCTTTTCTGTTCGGCAGAAAAATCTTTAAAGGGCGAATAGAGCCCGCCGTTTTTGCCTACCACAACTTCATCAATGGTGATACCCATTTTTTTGGCAAAGCCGGCCATATTGAGTTTTCCGCCAATTACTCCGATTGAGCCGGTGATAGTCAGGGGGCTGGCGAAAACATTTTTTGAGACTGCTGATAAATAGTACCCGCCCGAGGCCGCCACGTCGGCCTGAGAAACATAGATGGGCAGTTGTTTTGCTTTCTTCTCTTTTTTTCTTTTTTTCTGTTTTGGCCTGGGCTCTTCTATAATTGTGGTGACGAATTCGCCTTTTGGTTCAACATAGGGTAAGATACCAAGCTGGCCAATTGACATCAAATCTTGCCACAGCAAATCTGAAACCAGTGCCGATCCCCCGGGAGAATTAATGCGCAACAGCAGGCTGTCATAACGCGCGCCTTTAATCTGTTCAAAGGCACCCTGGTAATCTTTAAGGCTTATGGCCATGGGGTTGGGCTCGGGCGAATCAATAATGGGGCCATCAGCCACCACCACGGCCAGCCGCTTCATCTTTTTCAGATTATAGAGGCGGCTGCTTTTCTTCTGTAACTTTCGCAGGGCTTTGTCGGCAGATTGGGGTTTTTGACCAGGTGACCAATCTCGCTCGCCCCGCACCTGGGCCAGTAACTGTTCATAGTAACAGATGCCATCGACCAGCCCCAGGCTAAGCGCCTTTTGCGCAGAAAGTGGGGCCTGCCGCTGTATTTTAAACAAATTGGTTTTTTTGTCGAGTGAGCGGCTCTCGAGCAGTGAGTTTTCAATCTGCTTCTGCATGTTCTGCAGAAGCTCTAACAATTGTTTGCGGGCAAAAGTCGACCCCTTTTTCTGGGTAAAACGTTCGGCCGCGCTTTTGAAGTTACCAATGTGTATGAAGTTTGGTTTAATTTTAAGTTTATCAAAAAGGTCACGAAAATAGTAATTCTCAGCTGCGAACCCCAGTAAGTCAAGACTGAGAGCCGGGGGAACATAAATCTCTGAGGCAGCCAGGGCTATATAATAAGAGAGCAGATCACCGCTGATGAGATGGGCCCGCACTATTACGCCACTGCCCGCCAGAGCCTTCAGGTGGTGGTGAAGCTCCCATGCGCGGGCCCAGCCAATTTTGGGCGCATGAATTTTAACCACAACTTCATTGGTACGCAGTTTTTTGATCTGCTGCTGAAAAGAAGTAAGCAGCATGATTAAATGATAGAATTTGCGTGGTTGGGGCTTGAAGTAGGCCAAAACCCCTGCCGTGGGGGGGTGTTCATCAAGCTTGCCCTCAAGGTTTAATTCAACCCAGCGTACGCTGCCCAGAGAAGTAAGTCGGTTATACGAAAAAGATAACAGTCGCAGTGGCAGAAAGAGGGTTTGCAGCAGAAATACCAGTACAGTTCTCATCGGGGTAAACTCTTTTTAATTTATAGCCAGACAAGAAGTAAAAGTTCTCTTCTTTATATTAACTTTTTTTTGCTAAAAGTGAGACCCGAAACCATCGAAAATATAATCAAATGCAAGACATTGATTTTGGTAAGGCATACCGCAGACGGCCTGCACAGCAGGCTGATAGAAACCAGAGCAAACCGGCAGGTTCAAAGCTGCATGGCCTGATGGGGCGGCTGACTTTCGGGGTTTCGATCTTTGTAGTTGCCTTTACCATTGGCCTGGTTGCAGGCATGCATTTTCAGAAGCAGCGTATCAGCGCTCAGCTTGATGCTGATATTGCCGAGCAAGAAGTGAATAAAACGTCAAATGTGGCTGCGGCCGGCATAGATAAAAAAGAGTGTGAGCCACCCCACAGCTGGGATGCCGAGCTCAACCGCTGCATTCGAAAAAAAGAAAAACCTGCTGAAACAAAGATTCTACAGCCGGGTAAAAAGAACTCATACATTATTCTGGGAAAAATATATCCCGATAAAAAGAAAGCCTATAAAGCAGGCCTGACTCTGATGAAGCAGGGTATCAAAGTTTTTCTGGCCGAAAGTGGTAACCGCATGAAACTCTATGTGGGCCCGGTTGAAGGTAAAAAAGAAGCCTATAACATGCTGGCCCGCATCAAGAAGCACACCGAATTTCGCGGTGCAATTCTGTACAAAAAATAATCGCCCGGCTGCCGCCCCGTTAGTATTTTGAAACTGATGGATAATGCTTCAGTGAAGCAGCTGGTAGAAGTAAGAAAGGCAGAGCGTGAAGATGTCAGTGGCATCGAAGCGCTGATTGAGCCATTCGTTGCCGACAAGGTGTTGTTGCCCCGGTCACAATCGCAGATTGTGGCTGATCTACCCATGACCTGGGTGGCCAGTAGAGAGGGTGCCGTAGTCGGTGTGATGAACCTTACTTTCTTTAAACCCAACCTTTATGAGGTGCGCGGTCTTGCGGTCGACCGCAGTGCACACCGTATGGGGCTGGCATCGAAGATGCTCACGGCATCACTTGAGTTTCTACGGGGCAAGGGTGAGTCTCTGATTGTGTTTGCCTTAACCTATATTCCACAGTTTTTTGAGGCACATGGTTTTAGCATTGTGCAAAAAGATAATTTTCCAGCGAAGATCTATGAGGTTTGCCAGTACTGCAGCCAGCAGCACGACTGCCGCGAAATTGCAGTTGAGTTGAATCTTGATGAGTAAAGAATTAGAAGAAGGTAACACCTTAGAGCTTGACTTTAGCAAGCTTACATCAATCGCCGAGAAAGGTATCAAGGCCATTGTGGCCATTGCCCAGCACGTCGAGACTCATCAGGTTTTGATTACGGGCTACGCCACCAAAGAAGCTCTTGAGCATACTCTCAAAACCGGCAAAGCTACCTTTTTCAGTACTTCAAGAAATGAGCTGTGGGTCAAGGGGGCGACCTCGGGTGATTATCTAGAAGTAAAAGAAGTGCTGGTAAACTGTGAGCAGAACTCAATTTTGTACCGGGTAAAGCCGGTAGGGGCTGGCGCCTGTCACACTAAAAATAGTGCTGGCAAGAGCCGTCAGTCATGCTATTATCGCCGCATACATGAGCAGGGGTTACAGTTTGTTGAACGATAAGTCACTTGAAAGAAAATTTACACTTTTTTGGTTGACGCAAAATATCCATAATCTACTGTGTGGCAGGGTTCTAAAAGCAAACCAGGCTCTTTCTTACCAATGGAGTTTTTATTATGGAAATTAGCCAACGCGAAAAAGATAAAGTCGTAATACTCGATATTCAAGGCGAAATTGATTTATACAATGCGCCTGAAATCAAAGACACAATTCAGAAGCTGATTGAGCAGCAGAAATATAATATTATTATAAACCTCGAAAAGGTGTCTTATATCGACTCTTCAGGTATTGGCGCACTGATCTCGAGTCTATCAAACCTGAAAAAATATCAGGGTAGCCTCAAGATTATCAACGTTTTTGCTTCAGTGAAGAAAGTATTTGAGCTGACAAAATTAACTTCATTCTTCGAAATCTATGATTCTGAAGATGAAGCACTTTCAAAGTTCTAATTGTAATATTGTTGTCGTGCTGAAAGGCCGCACAATAATGGAAAAACAAACCTTGGTAGCAAAGTACCAACGCAATACCTAACTTTCAATTAATCAGGAGACGTTTCACATGTCTAATCAACTTAAAAAACTAAGAAACTACACTGCGGTTTCAGCATTTATGGTATTATTTGCCGTTTTCTGTGGCGACCCGGTTCCCATTGAAATCATGGGCAAGGCCAAGTACTCAATAGCCAAGGCTGAAAGCGTAAAAGCCGAAAAGTATTCACCAGAAAAACTGCAGAATGCACGCACTTGGTTGTTACAGTCACATGAAAAAGTATCAGAAGGCGAGATGGATAAGGCTGAAGAGCTTGCCAAGAAAGCTGAAGATACAGCAAATCAGGCCTTCAACGAATCAGCGCCAAAGCTGGCAGCTGATACTAAAAAAGAAGCTGAAAGTGTAATTGCCGAAGCTGAAGTTCGCTATGCTGAAGAATTTGCCGCTGACGAGTTCAAAAACGCCAAAGACCGTGTGGTCTCTGGTGATGCAGAGATGAACAAAAAAGAATATGTTAAGGCCTTTCAAGAGTATGAGCAGGCCCGTGAGTCAGCTACCAAGGCGCGTAACATTTCTGAATCTCAAGCCGAAATAATGAAGCGAGATATCGCTGAAATCGAAGATGCGGTTGCCGAAGCTGAAAAATATGGCGCCCGCAGCACTTCACCGAATGAGCTGCGAACAGCTAAAGACAGCGCCAGCAAGGCCCGGGCCAACGTTGAAAAAATGAATCTGAAAGAAGCCTATGGCCAGATTAAAGAAGGAAAAAAGGCAGCCAAGGCTGCTTTGGGCGCATCACAGCGCAAATGGGCCACTGACAAAAACGCCGAAGCCAAGACCAAGGTTGCAGCCGCCCGCGCCAAGTTTCAAGAGTTAAAAACTCAGCTTGAAGATCAGCAAAGCTCAAAGATTTTCAAGGGCTCAGTAGAATCACAAGATGCTCTTAAAGCCACCGAAGACAGCCTCAATGCTGCCAACGACAGCCTTGAGTCTTCAAACAATGCGCTGCAGAGCGGTGCATATCAAGATGCCTATAACCAGGCAGAAGAAGCAATTCGTCTGTCAAAGATTGTTGAAGAGCAGATTCCCCAGGTAATGGTTCTACTGGCAGAGGCAAAGAAGCGTTCTATCGAAGAAAAGAAAACCACTACCACCACGACCACTACTACCACCACGGTAGCCAAGGGCTGGAAGAAATACAAAGTGCGACTGATTCCCAAGCGTCGTGACTGCCTGTGGAGAATCGCTTCATACCGTTACATCTACAACAATGCACGACTGTGGCCCAGAATCTATCGCGCCAACAAGCGACAGATTAAAAACCCTGACCTTATTTACCCTGGCCAGGTTTTCGATATTCCGCCTAAACGTGGTTCACTGCGAAAGCCCAGCAAAAAAGTTATGAAAAAAGAGGAAAGTAAAACAGAAGAATCGACAACTACGACTACTGTAAAAGAAGACGATTCTACAGCGACTGAAGATACAACTAACGCTCCGTAGAGTCGTCAAGTCACGGTTTGACTAATGGCCTGCCACTGCCTCTTGCAGGGCAGGCTACTACCGTGAAATTCGTTCGGGTATTTAATTCATCATCTTGAAACACCGGGCGAAACCATCGCCATTCTAATAATCTCTGTTAATTAAAGAAGGAAGTTAATATGCCCCGTAAAAAGCCTGCAGTTGAAGATAAGCCTGTAGAAGAAGCAGAAGTCGCTGAACAAAAAAAAGAAAAAAGCGAAAAACCAGAAAAGAAAACTGCAAAACCCAAAAAACCTAAACAGGTACCCCCGGGTGAAAAGCTTGAAATCAGTGCCCTCAAACAGAAAAGTATGCCCCAGTTGGTATCACTGGCTGAATCTCATGGCGTTGAAAACCCCGGCCAGCTGAAGAAACCCGCTCTAATTTTTGCCATTTTACAGGCCCAGTCAGACGATGACGGCCAGGTATTTGCCGAAGGCGTACTTGAAGTACTGCCCGATGGTTATGGCTTTCTACGTTCGACCAACTACAATTATCTGGCTGGCCCAGATGATATCTATGTGTCACCCTCACAGATTCGCATGTTCAACCTGCGCAAGGGTGATACTGTTTATGGTCAGATTCGTTCACCCAAAGACAATGAGCGTTTTTTCGCGATTCTGCGGGTTGAAAGCATCAATGGCGAGCCTGTTCAGGTAGCGCAGCGGCGCGTACACTTTGATAATCTGACTCCGCTTTACCCTGAGCGTAAGGTCGAGATGGAATTCGACCCCAGCAAGCTGTCGACCCGAATTGTTGATCTTATGGTACCTATTGGCTTTGGCCAGCGGGGTCTGATCGTGGCACCACCGCGAACTGGTAAAACCATGCTTATGCAAGACGTGGCCAACGCTATTACCACCAATCACCCTGATGTGGTGCTGATTGTTCTGCTGATTGATGAGCGCCCTGAAGAGGTAACCGACATGGCCCGCAATGTACGCGGTGAGGTAATTTCTTCAACCTTTGATGAGCCGGCCTCACGCCATGTGCAGGTTGCCGAAATGGTTATTGAGAAGGCCAAACGCCTGGTTGAGCATAAAAAAGACGTCATTATTCTGCTTGATTCAATTACCCGTCTGGCCCGTGCCTATAATCAGGTAATTCCTTCTTCGGGTAAGGTACTCTCTGGTGGGGTTGACTCAAATGCCCTGCATAAACCCAAGCGCTTTTTTGGTGCCGCCCGTAATATCGAAGCGGGTGGCAGTCTCACCATCATCGCCACGGCTCTGGTCGATACCGGCTCAAAGATGGATGAGGTTATCTTTGAAGAATTCAAAGGCACCGGTAATATGGAAATTCATCTCGATCGTAAACTGGTTGAGAAGAGGGTTTTTCCTGCGATTGATATCAATAAATCAGGTACCCGTAAAGAAGAGCTGTTGCTCGATAAAGATGATATGCCCCGTATCTGGCTGCTGCGTAAGGTTCTAAACCCTCTGTCTGCTACCGAATCGATGGAGCTTCTGCTTGAGCGTATGAAGGGCACCAAAGACAACACCGCCTTTCTTGACAGCATGAATGTTTCTAACTGATTCTCTGTGACCATGAAGGGCTGCTGGCCAATTCTCTGTCTTCTATTTCTGGCAGCCTGCAGCCCCAGCAAAGACAGTTTTCTGCGCGATGTAGCCCTTAACTACAATCAAGAGGGTTTTTTAACCACCGATATATTTCAGGTAAGATGTTCTTCGTACAGCAAACACCGGCCCCAGCTTGAAGCTGAGCTGCCCGGTCTGTCAGATCGCGAAAAGCTGCTGAAAATATGCCGTTTGATGATGGCTAAAAAACTGGCTGAGTACAAAATTCGTTATGATTTCTATATGCGTGAAAAACTGAAGCGTCAACCAGGTACACCCCAGGGTGAGCTGCGCAGTCGCTTTCTGCAGTTTTCATGGTCTTACCCCCAGCTAAAGGCTCTACGCAATCACTATAAAGATCTTTTTCCTGGGTATATGGTTTCAGAATCAAGGCAGGTCGATACCATGCTGGCCAGCTACCGTATTAAAAAGAAAGACCTGATTGAAGAAATTCAGGCCCGCGAATTACCATTCACAGTTCAAGCCGACAGGCCTCTTTAATAGCATAAAGTCACGGGGCCATTCTATCGATAATTAAGAGAATGGCCCAGCCCCGCAGAAAGAAAAAGTCTGATAAAAGTATTATTCCTGTGCTGTTTACTCTTGGCGTAATCGGCTGGGGTTTCTTTGCCATTGACCGGCTTACTGAGCCTCTCTGGCAGCATAAGGTTCCGGTGGTTAAAGACAAGAAGTTTCGCTCAGTGAGCAAGAAAAAGGCTGAGACGAAATCGGTGAAAGAACAGGTACTGGGCTTTATCAATGAATTCACCGGCAAAAAAGACCAGCCTGTTACTGCAAAGAAAACTGCCCCCGCTGTTGCCCAGACAGAAGAGCAGCAGATTGAAATTGAGGTGAAACAAGACCCCAATCTCAGCAAAAATTACCGGGTTTATTTTTATCAGGTTAAAAATGGTGATAAAATCGAATTAAAATCTCTGAAGCGCCCGTTCAAGGGCGGCGACCAGAACCAGTTGATTGGCAGTGCTCTGCGCAGTCTATTGCGTGGGCCCAGTGCTGAAGAACAGCTCAGTGATTTCACTCATTCTTTCAGAAATAAACCCACGCTGCTTTCATATAAAAAGCAGGGTTCTACCCTCGTTTTGAACTTTAATTCAAAATTTGGTAAGGGTATCAGTTTTCATCTGCTGCGGCTGCAGATTACCCAGCTATTGAAGACCTCGGTGCAGTTCGACGGAATCAATTCGATTTCAATTCGAATTGGCGGCCGCAAAGTAAAACATCTGGGCAGTGCCGGGCTCTCGGTGCCAGAGCGTATATCTCTGTCGAACTGGTCGACCATCATCTGAAATTAATTTGTCAGTCTGTTATGCGTCTTCAGTGAAGTCGTTATGATTATTGACCCACAAGAGCAGAATCGGCGCGACGCCTACTTTTTTGCCATCAGCCTGATTATTCCCCGGCCTATTGCCTTTGTAACATCGCAGAACGCAGAGGGTGTTGTGAATTCGGCGCCCTTCAGCTATTTTAACGGTATAAGCACCAAACCGGCACTTTTTACCATTTCGATTGCTGACAAAAAAGACAGTAAAAAAGATACTCTTAACAATATTCTGTCAAAAAAAGAATTCTGTGTGAATTTTGTAAGCGAACAGATGGCCGAAGGGGTGACTGTTTCATCGGCAGAATTTCCCCCCGAAGAGTCAGAGATGAACTATAATGGCTTCAGCCTGACCGACTCTGAGCGCATTGCCGTGCCCCGTATCAAAGAATCGCCGGCCACCATCGAGGCAAAGCTGGTGCGTACTATTGATGATCTGGGCAACTTCACCCTGGTGATCGCTGAAGTTCTGCTGTATCATGTGAACGATGAATTAATAGATAAAGAAACCGGGTATGTCGATGCCAACAAGGCGCGCTTTCTGGGGCGTCTGGGCGGTATGGATTTTGCAACTCTGGGGCAGGTAAAGACTGTGGGGCGAAAACCGTGGAACGAGTACGAGCCTACTACCTGAGGCGTACTCTGACTTCATCACCTGCTTTGATGCGGTAGATGCTGTCAAACTTGCGGGTGCGGGCCCAGAGAATGTCGATGTCTAAGCGTGAGATATTCAGGTCGGCTACCTTCTGGCCGTTGCGGTGAACACTGAGCCGGCTGCGTCGGTTTAAACCATCACGTTTGCCCAGGTTCACCAGTGCACCATTCTTACTGAGTTTCAGAACCCTGCCCGAAAAGGGTATGACTCTGAATATGTGATCGGCCAGTTTGATAGCAATGTTGCGCAGATAGCCGCGACCCTTTGAAGACATACTCTTTTTTGAGAGTACAAGGCCTGTTTCAAGGTTTACCAGGTTCATATTCACCCGCAGGCCCCCGGGTATTTCTTCGTAAGAGCCACTGATAGCATATTTCAATGGCGAATATTTCAGCGTATTCAGATCAAGCCTAGTGGCAATTGATGAGGGTCTGTTGGCCAGTTCTTTGAGCTGGTTTCGAATATATTTTCCCTGCCGGCCGTTGTAGTATCCCCCGTTGCCGAAGTAGTTTGCCTGTTTTAATGAGCGGTACAGCTGGTTGCGTACCAGGTCGCTGAAAGCGTAGAGGCGCCCCTTATCTTTCAGAGCAAAGATCAGCTTTTCACTGATGGCCGCCCCTGCATCGGGATAATTTGATAAGGGGTCTACCGGTCTGAAGTGAAAAACAAAAAGGCCCGTGGGGTTTTTCACCTGAGTAGGGTCTGAAATGCCCTCACGTACAAACAGTTTGCTGCGCCGTTGTTGAATGTATTGTTCATACATATCTTGATATCTGACTTTGCCGGTGTTTTTGCGCAGAAAAATCAGTTGGTTTTTGATATTAATAAAGTCGCGCTGGCTGCGATAGTGGTTTAAAAGACGTTCGTGGGGTTTAATAAATGATGGATAAAGGTTTATGGCCCAGCGGTATTCAAACAGGGCCTGCACCTGGCGGTAGGCTGAGGTGAGGTTCTGGCCGCGTCTGTAATGAGCCCGGGCAGCGGCCAGAATATCAGGGTGGGTTCTTTTTTTACGGGCCTTCAACAGGTATTGCTCATAGGCAAAACGGGTCGTTTCATCGTTGCCGTTCTGCCTTAGCAGGCGGGGGTAAATTGACAGCGCCTTTTTGTGATTGCAGTAACCCTGGTAGTACAGGGCCGTATAGTGACGCTCATTCTCGGCCAGTACAGTTCGCAGGTAGGGGTCAGCCTCACTGCATGAACCACTGAGGGCATAGATCTTGGCCAGCAGCATGTTTGCCTCAACCAGTGAATTATCAAAACCCTTGGCATTGAGCAGCAGGTTAATGGGTTCTTGAAAGGTGTTGCTTTTTAACGGCGCATCGAAGAGCAAATCTTCTTTTTGATCAATAATCTGGTGCAGCTTGATATCTGCCAGCTTTACAAATACTTCTGGGTTCTCTGGTTGAATCAGACGGGCCTTTTTAAAGGCCCGCTCGGCCCGGCGGTAACGTTTTTCTTTTAAATATATTTCACCCAGCCCAATAAACGAAAGGTAATGGCCCGGGTTACTTTTGATGATGCTCTCAAGTTTTCTTTTCGCCAGATATTGGCGCTTTTCTTTTACATATACACGGGCAATCAGGTAATTAAAATCTGCCTTGTAAGGTGAGAGGGCCAGGCCCTTGCCCACAATTGCACGGGTCTGCCTCAGGTTATTCTGTTTGAGATAGGTACGGGCCAGCTCAACGATAACTTCTTCGTTTTTCGGTTCGAGCTTATGTGCCTGGCGAAGATAACGCAGCGAGCTGGGAGTGTCGCCCCGCTGGCGCAGAATTGAACCCAGGGCAGTCAAAGCCGGAACATAATTTTTATTGGCACGAATACTTTTTTTATACCACTCAATGGCCTCGAGGCGGTTGCGCTGGGTACGCTCGGTATCACCCCGCTCTTTGTAGTAGGCGGCATTGGCCCCCAGAACCAGCTGGGGCAGCAGCAGCAATACTGTAATTGTTATACTCTTTTTCATTTGTCTTCAGGTATAAAGTAACCTGCTGTTTCGACGCCGGTGCGCCCCTGAAAGTTTACATTTACCCGCAGGTCAATAAACTGTTTCTGCCAGTCTGAGTCGGCTTCGCTTTCATAAACCAGCAGATAGCGCACCCGCTTTTTAGCCCTGATCGCCTTTTCTATATTTTTCAGTTTCGCATCGTAGGCATGAAAGTATTTGCCACCAGTACGTTCGGCAAACTGTTTCAGCTTGATACGGTTCTCTTTCCAGGGGGCGATTTCGGGGTACTCGAAATTTATGATATAAACAGGAATATGGTTAATGTAGGCATAGTTTTCAAGGCGTGTGAGTGAGATTTTGCCCAGGCCTTCGATGGGTAAATCGCCGGCGGTGATCCATATTAAGGCGCGTTTGCCCTGTTCTGGCAGCAGCTTTGATAGGCTGGCATAGAAACCAGTGCCAAGAGCCGGTGAATTTTCGCTCTCTGCATTTTCGTTCATGGCCGTCTGAATGGCCTGCCTGATTCTGAGTCTTGAATTGGTAAAGGGGCTGTCGCTGCGGTAATCATCGCCATAGCTCATCACCATCACCCGGTCTTTCTGCCGCAGGTTTTTGATGAAAAAATCAGCTATCCAGTTGAGTGAATCAGCATAGGCCTTCATATATTTGCTGCGTGAAACCAGCACCATCATGCTGGCCTGCTCATCAAACTGTTTGAGGTAGCTGGCGCTGATGCGGCCCATGTCTGAATCATTTTCATTTATACGAAAGTTATCACCGGTAAGGTCTTCAAGAAACTTGCCACTCTGATTTTTTACCGATACCCACACACCAACATTGGGAAAGTTCTTGTTATAGATACGCTCAACCCAGAGTTCAAGGTTGCTGTACATAAAATGCTCGGGCACGAATTTGAGAATTTCGCTCTCGCCGAAGTTGGCTACAAACAGATTGCCAAAGTAATCGAGGCTGGCAGAGTAGGGGCGGTTGAATTTGATAAACTTGCGGGCCTTGTTGGTATAACCCTCTATTTTAATACGTTCGTTGTTTGATAAATCAATGATAAAAACGCCTTCAGTTTCATCGGCAATGATCAGGTAGCGCTCACCCTGGTCTATGCTGAGATGACGGGGCTTTTTGAGAAAGTTAATTCCCATAAAGCGCTGAAAGTTACCAAACTTATCAAAGACTGAAATGCGCGATTCTTCAGGCTCTGAAACATAGATGGTGCCCTTGCGGGTGCAGGCTATACCAAAGGGTTGATTGAGCCGCGAGGCTTCGATTTTTGAAAAAGAAAAAGTAAAGCGCCCCTGGCTGTCAATTTTTTGCACCCGGTTATTGCCACTGTCGACAACATAGAAAAAACCCTGCTGGTGGCAGATACCGGTGGGCCCATGAAACTCGAGGTCGCCGCTGCCTTTTTTACCCAGGTTGTCTTTCTGAAAAAAACGGTTAGCCCAGTTGCGTTTTACCAGGTTAAGGCGGTGTATGGTATCTTTTTTAAAATCGGTTACCCAGAGTTCACTGGCATTTTGAGCCGCACCCATGGGCACTTCAACCCTGCTTGAAATACGCCGGTAGTTACTGGTGAGCTCGCCATTGGGGTTGAGTTCTATCATGTTGCCAGAGACCTTACCCATGGCGAGAAAAAACACGTTGTGGTTGCGCAGCGCGCTCACAAAGGTGGGCATCTGGTAGCGGTAAAAGGCCTGCTGCCCGATCTTCTTTTCAAAAACCAGGTTGAGCTGCCCCGCTACCGTAGCCGAGGTCAGGTTCTGCACATGCAGCTGCAGCGAGGGGTCATAGTATCCCTGATCTAGAATAATCTTCCATTCGTTGACGGCTTCATCTACATCGCCCGAATAATAAAGTGACTGGCCCAGCCAGCGTCTGGCCAGATGAAACTCAGGGTTAAATGAAAGTGCTTTAAGAAACCAGTCAGTGGCCGCGCGATACTGGTAGTCGTTGTGCAGTTGCATGGCCTTGTAAAAGGCTTCGTTTGCCTTGGTCTGGCTGTTGCCTACGCGCGGGTAATAGATACCAACGGCGCCGATGCCGATGACAGCGATGAAGATCAGAGTGATGGCCAGCCAGCGCCGCATAAATGTGACATAATTCTCTCTTTATATAAAGAGGTCAATTGTTTTTTAATATAGTACTTGACGGTCGTGCACCGTGCTAAGCTTTTCTTATACCCTTATTTTTGCTTTTTAGAGGAACTCTTTTTATGTGGAAACGTTTTACACGATGGATTAAATCTGTATTCGGCGGCGCAATGTCTGCGCTTGAAGACCCTGCACTTATTTTAGAGCAGAACATTCGCGATATGCGCGATAAGGTTCCTAAAATGAATGAGAACATCGCCATGATTAAGGCGAATGTTACTCTGCTTGAGCGAGAAATGAAAAAACTCGAAGGCGAAGAGCAGACGCTCATCTCAAATGTCAAAGCTGCCATATCATCGGGCAAAGATACTATTGCTGCAGATTATGCAGCCACTCTGCAGCAGGTCAAGGCCAGCAAGGCCCGTGCGGTCGGCCAGCTTGAGGTTGCTAAAAAGGCCTTTGATAAATCGATGGAAGTTAAAAAGGCTTTCATGAAAGAAATTGATAAGAAAACCAAAGAAGCCATGCTGGCTATTCAAGAAGCCAAGCGGGCCAAATGGCAGAAAGAAGTCGCCGGAGTTATGGAGCAATTTGAGGTTGGTGGCATTGACCAGACCCACGATGAAATGGTTTCGCGTATCGAACAAGATGCGGCAGTTTCTGAAGCCAAACTCGATCTGGCACTGGGCAAGATGGATACTGACAAGATGAAAATCGAAGAAGAAGCCGAGAAAATGCGTGCCAATGAACTGGTAAAACAGTTTAAAATTGAAATGGGTATGGTTGATGATGGGCCCACCCAGACAGGTGTGCAGCAGCAAGACGGCGTTGGCGGCTGATCTCTCTTTACGTTAGAGCTTAAAAAAGCAGGCCATGGCCTGCTTTTTTTGTGCCCGGTGGGCTGCCAAAGAGCAAGCTGATTACTCAAACATCGAGGGTTGCACTGAAGAGGGTGGCTGTTTCTTTTTCTTTTTGCTGGCAGCTGAGAGTTTTTTAAACACAGGTTCAGCGTGCCACAGCCCATCGCTCTCAAGTTCTTTCAGCAGGGCTTCGGCCCGTTTAATAAGATTCGGGGGCAGGCCAGCCAGTTCGGCCACATAGATACCATAAGACTTATCGGCCTTGCCCTCTACGATCTTGCGTAAGAACACAATTTTGTCTTTATCTTCTAGAATCTTTACGGTGAGGCCAATGATGCCCCGGTCGGCTTCGATCATCTCGGCCAGTTCGGCATAGTGAGTAGCAAACAGGGTTTTAGGGCGGCCACGGTTTTCATCGTTGAGATATTCAATCATGGCCCGGGCAATACTGATACCGTCGAAGGTTGAAGTTCCCCGGCCGACTTCATCAAGTAGAATAAGTGAGTTCTCTGTATAGTTCTGAAAGATGCGGGCACATTCGGCCATCTCAACATAGAAGGTACTTTCACCCTGAAACAGACGATCATAGGCCCCAATGCGGGTAAAAACCCGGTCAACCAGGGGTATGGTGGCCTCACGGGCCGGCACAAACGAACCGGCCTGGGCCATAATCTGTATCAGGCCAATCTGCCTGATAAAGGTTGACTTACCCGACATGTTGGGGCCAGTCAGTACCGCAAGGTGGCGGTCGCTCTGGTTGAGAGTCACATCGTTTGGTACAAAGACCTCTTCTTTAAAAAGCGATTCAACCACCGGGTGCCTTGAGTCTTTCAGTTTGAGCTCGCCACTCTTGGTAAGCTCTGGCCGGCAGTAGTTGTTTTCGTTAGCGGCCGTGGCCAGCGAAAGCAGGGCGTCAAGCTGGGCCAGCTGTTTGGCCCAGAAACGCAGGCTTTCAGCCACACTGAGTACTTCGTTAGTAAGGCTGGTGAAGATGCCCCGCTGCAGGGTCAGTATCTGGTCTTTGGCCCCCAGAATTTTGCCCTCAAGTTCTTTGAGATCATCTGAGGTGTAGCGCTCTGAGCCTACCAGGGTCTGGCGGCGAATGTAGTGTTCAGGTGCTTTATCAGAGAGGCCCTTTGATATTTCAATGTAGTAGCCAATGACCTTGTTATACTTGACCTTCAGGGTTGAGATGCCCCATTTTTTTCGTTCGGCTTCTTCGTACTGGCGCAGATAGTCTTGCGCTGACTGGTTTATGTCAAAGAGCTCATCGAGTTCAGCTGAAATGCCTGGCCTGATAAAACGGCGCTCATCAAGCATTGGTGGCAGTTCGTCTTGTAACAGAGTGCTTTCGAGTTCACCCAGCATCTCATGAGGAAAGTCAGCCAGTTCTTCGAGTGTTTTAAAAATGGCCGGGGCCCCTGCCAGAGCCTTGTGAATACTTATAGCTGCACGCAAGGTATCTCTGACCTGACCCAGGTGCCGCACCTGGGGGCTGTTCTCAAGGGTACCTACCAGGCGCTCGAGATCGTGCACGTCTTTGAGTAAATCTTTCAGCTGCCCCGAGGTCTTTTTTTGATTCTGGCAGAATTCAATGGCATCGTAACGGTCGTTCAAGCTGCCCAGATCATTGGCGGGCATAACCAGCCAATTGGTAAGGCAGCGCTTGCCACCGGGTGTCTGGCAAAAATCAAGAATTGCCAGCAGGCTGTGTTTGCGGTTACCATCTTGTGATTTGAGAAGTTCAAGAGTTTTAATGGCAGATTCATCAAGATATAAATAATTAACGGTGTATTCGCGCTGGGGGTTGGCCCAGCGCAGCTGGGCCCGGGGGGCAATCTCGCCCGCATAGTGAAAGAAGTAGGCGAGTGCCCGTATTTCTTGTTCATCAATTTCAAGGGCAGTGAGATTTGTCTGGTCGAGCACCTTTTTGACTTTTTCTTCGAGGCTGCCTATGTGAAAAACACCGTAGTTACGGCGCGCTACCATAAGATGGGCTGGAATGTCATCGGCGTGAAAGTTCTGCTCAACAACAAGTTCACGCACCGAGCGGGTTTCAAGCATTGAAGCCAATTCGCTTTTTTCACAGCGCTGCAGATAGAGTTCGCCGGTTGAATAATCTCCGAGGCAGATAATAACTTCTTCACCCTTTGTGGTAGCAGTGGCCAGCAGGCGCCGCTCGCCGGCATTCAGCAGATTTTCTTCAAAAATACTGCCCGGAGTTAGTATACGTGTGACGCCGCGCTCAACAATACGCCCCGAAACACTCTGGGGGTCTTCGATCTGCTCACAGATAGCAATGGTTT
>CAZHLC010000013.1:0-17455 GCA_964532545.1 uncultured Leptospiraceae bacterium
GCAAATTGAAAAAAGCGAGGTCGATCTTCTCAGCTTACCCCCATTACTTGAGAAGTAAAAATACCTGACATTAAATCAACTATAGGTTTTCTGGTAAAAATCTGCATATGCTGTCAGTCTATTTTTTATTTAAAAACTTTTTTATCATAGGTCTCACATCTTTGGGGGCCACCACAACTCAAGTGATCATTAAACGCCTGATTGATAACAAAAAAATTCTCAGCAAAGACCAGCTTGAACAAGGTCTTGCCATTGCATCAATCGCTCCGGGGCCATTTCATGTAAACCTGGTGATGAACCTGGGTTATCAGCTCTATGGTTTTCGGGGTCAGGTAACTGCTGTTGGTGGCTTTTGCCTGCCAGGTATTGTCTTGGTGCTTATTTCAACTGCGTTTTTTGATTTTTCACTGGCCCACCAGTTTTTCAGAGAAAGGCCATTAACCATGGTAGCTATATCAGCAAGTATTGCGGCAACGGTTTTTAATGCTTTTTTACGAATATTTGATATTTCTAAAAGAGGGTTATACAGCACTATCTGGGTTATGCTTCTTACAATCATTGTGTTTATTGTAGAGTTGCCACTTCTACTTATTGTACCCATCGCTCTTTTTTTCGCTTTTACCGCAGCTTGGTACACGAGAAAAAGCCAATGAGCTACCTTCAAAGCTTGATTGTATTTGCCCAGCTATCACTGTTTAGTTTTGGCGGTATTTTTTCTTTCTGGTCATTGACTGAAGAATGCCTGAATCGTAACTTTTCTCAATGTCAAGACCTGCCCCTATCTGCAGAACCAGGCTCTATGCACAGAATCATAGCAGCATCAAATCTGCTGCCCGGGCCGCAAGTAGCGGCGGTAATGCTTCTGACTGATGATATGTGGTTAATGCTAACCCTTTATATCGCAATATTGCTGCCTGGCTTCGTCATTGTGCCAATACTGGTTAAGGCCTACCAGAAGCTGCATACTCACCCCCTTTTTTTGCAGGTCAATGAAGCCATAGTTTATGCCGTAGCCATCATATTATTAATTTTTACATTTAAATTGGTCAGGGGGTTTGTGCAAGATTTCGAGTCTACTGCTTTAGGTGCCATCATTTTCTTAGCATCATTTGGGTTGCAGCACAAATTCAAAGTTTCACCATTAACCGTAATCGCTATCGCCGGTTTGGCAACATATATATATGAATCGACATAATCTATACCAGTTCGAAGCTTTACATGGCAACCGAGACAACAATCGACAATCGGTGTAGATTCAGTGGTGCCTAATACCCCCCCCTGACTACAATTTCAAAACTACTGCTTCATCTTTGTTCCATAATGAAATTGGCATATTGGTGAGCAAAGCTCTTAGCAGGAAGTCGAAGACAAAATGAGCTTGCTCAAACTCTACGACAATAGATACTCAACTCATCAAAGCGGGTTGAGAACCTGCATACAGGTTGAAATAGCTTCGCTGGCGGGGCAAATACCCGTATATGAACCAGGGCCCGACCGAGCACTACACCAGAGCTGTTGAATATCTACACCTCTTTACCGATTGCTTTTTTGGGTAATTTTACAGAACTAGTGCAATGTCTCGCGATTACCTTCTACTGATCTTATCTTCTGTGATGGTCGCAGGCGTGGTGATCTGGCAGCTTACTGATGAAATCAATTATGAAGAAAATGTAAATACACTGCCCTATGCGGCTTTTAATAAAGTCAGCGACAACCTCAAGGGCGTGCAGCTTTTTAATGAGCAAAAAGCATTTCGCGGCTACAGCCTCTATAACCCCCGTAATCGTACCAGAGCCTATTTGATCGACATGCAGGGCCAGCTTCTGCATCAATGGCAGACCCCAGAAACCATCTATGGCTGGCATGACATCAGCCTCCTGCCCGATGGCTCACTGCTTACCTTGATCAAAGACAAAGAAGTGCGTCTGCTAGATATCAACTCAAAAACCCGCTGGGCGCTTAAAACAAGAGCTCATCATGAAGTACACTACGATGCCGACAGCAAACGAATTTACTTTCTAAGTCGCGAAGACCGTAATGTGCCTTTTCAAAAATCGCAGGCACCCATTCTTGATGATCGACTGGCTATTGTAGACACCAGGGGCAGAGTTCAGAAATCAATTTCGATTTATGATATGGTCAAAACATGGGTGCCTGAGCGTTACCTGAAATACAGTGTAGACCATTTCAAAAAGCCCGAAGTTATTGAGCAGCTAAAGCAGAGAGAAACAGGCAACAAATACGAAGCTTCTACTGAGGCCGACGTTATGCACACAAATTCTGCCTACCCCCTGCCTGAAGATATTGCTGGCTGCTGCGGTGTTGGTGACGTCATTCTGTCTGTGCGCAATGTGAACTCTGTTTTTATAGTAAATGTAGCCCGGCAAAAAGTCGTATGGAACTGGGGTCAGGGTGAACTGAGCCGGCAACACCATGCCACCTATATCGGTGATGGCAAGATTCTCATTTTTGACAATGGAGTAAAAAAGCAGAAGTCGAGAATTGTAATTGTTGATATAAGTACTCGAAGAATTGTCTGGGAATATGAAAGCAGTGATTTCTTCAGCCAATTGGGCGGCGGTTGCCAGTACTTACCCAATGGCAATGTGCTTATTGCTGAATCGGCTGAAGGCCGGGCCTTTGAGGTGACACCCCGGGGTGAAACCGTTTGGAATTTCTACAACCCTGAATTTACCGACGCCACCAATGAAAGAGCCTTTCTCTACCGCATATACCGCATTTTCGATGCCCGCTATGCGCCACTGGTGAAGCGCCTCAGAAAATCTAAGTAGCAACAGCCTCTGGCTGCTTAACTACAAAATCAGCATACAGACCATGCATTTGAATCAGGTGATTGCCAATAATATCACCGCGACTGGCCAGGGCGTGGTCGGTTTCATTCTTCATACCCTCTCTGAACTCATTAATTTTTTCACGGTTGGTTATGCCAAGCCCATTAAGATTATCTTCAGTCACCAGTTCATCGAACAGCAGATCAACCTCGCGCTGCTTGGTTGTATCTGTATGGGCAGGTGGCGCCATAAACGAAAACTTCTCACGCTTATAGAGAACATCGGGCAGAATATGTTTCATGGCTTCTCGCACTACCCACTTCTCGACCCCATGGCGCACCCGCACATCTGGGGGAATATTTATGGCATAATCAACCACGTGATGATCAAGAAAAGCCGGCCTCGATTCAAGCGAGTTGGCCATATCGACCCGGTCACCACCCCAGTTGAGAATCTGCCCCTCAAGCATGGTCTTGATCCATGTATATTGGGCCTTATCAAGGGCATGGCGGCCCTTGAGTTTATCGGCATCGAAGCAGCGGGCAATAGCCGCCACCGGGTCATAGCCATCGAGACGCTCAAGAAACTCTTTTGAGAGAAACGGTTTCACCCGGTGATAGACGAGTATCCACGGCTGAATCCATGACGGGGTGAAGCCCACGATCTGTTTAAAATCTTCATGATCGATATCTTCTTCAGCCAGCATTGAACCGCTGAGAATTTTGTTATCTTCGGCCAGTTTCTTTTCATATTCAGATCCATAGGCCTTATCATGAATAAACATATCACGTTTAAAGGCGGTATAACCACCAAAGATTTCGTCTGAACCCTCGCCGGTAATCACCACTTTGTAGCCCGAATCAGTTACATGCTGGCTCATTAGCAGCTTTGATACACCCAGAGTATTGTAGAAGGTGCGCTCGGCGTGCCACAGAGTTCTTTTAAAGTTTTTACCATAGAGCATCTCTGCATTCATGGTTAAGATATCTTGATCGGCGCCACAGCTGGCCGCCATTTCTTTGGCAATATGCACCTCATCATAGCGGGCATCGTCGAAGCCAATGGTGAAGGCCTTAACCGGCGACTGTTGAATGGCCGAAGCCAGCCCCAGAATCGAGCAGCTGTCAATTCCGCCAGAAAGGTAGCAGGCTACCGGCACATCGGCTTCTAAGCGCAGCCCGATTGATTCAATCATTTTCTCACGCACATTGGTTACATGTTCATCGGGTTTAACTGCATTATGCTGCCCATCTTGGGGAAAGTCAACGTCGTAATACTGGTGTTCTTTAATATCAAAACTGTTACCCTGATAGTTGATCACCATCATGGTGCCGGGTTTGATAGCATGCACACCTTCGAACAGGGTCATGCCCGGTATCATAATCTGCATCATCTGATGCAAGGCCGCCCGATCATCAATCTTTCTTTCGATCTCAGGGTGTTGAAACAGTGCCTTGATTTCTGAACCATAGGTTATGCGCTCAGGCGAAACGTGATAAAACAGTGGTCTAATGCCAAAACGGTCTCTCACCAGTATGAGCCGCTTTTTCACAGCATCATGCAGCACAATGGCAAATTCACCGCGCAGGTGATGCACAAAGTCAAGGCCGTGCTTGCGATAAAGCTTAAGCGCCAGCTCACTGTCTGATTTGGTTACAAACTTAAAACCCTCGGTAACCAGCTGGCCCCGCAGACGTTTGTACTCATAGAACTCGCCATTAACCGTCAGGGCCAGTTGACCATCGATAATGGGCTGGTGGCCACCCTCAAGGTCGATGATTGACAGGCGGGTATGACCCATAGCCAGGTTGTTCTGCTGGTCAATGTGAAAGCCGTGATCATCGGGCCCGCGGTGCTGCAGCACGTTGGCCATGGCCGCCAGGGTCTGCTCATCTTTTTTTGAAATAGTTTTTTTCTGTATAAAACCGGCAATGCCGCACATAAGTTTTCCTTTTTCTTTTTTTATTTTTGATTTGCTTTTGGCTGCCTGAATTCGGGTGGCACTTCTTCAAGCCGATCAAACAGGGCCAGCAGCAGAGCCTGCCTGATAAAAACCGCACCATCGGCCTGATTAAAGTAGAGGTTGTGCTGGGTGCTATCAAGACTCACATCAAGCTCTTCTTTGCGTGCCAGTGGGTGCAGAATGACTGAATTTTCTTTTAAACGTGATTTTTTCGAAAGGGTATAGCGCTCACTCAGGTTGCGATAGCCATCGCCCAGAAAGGCAATCGAGTTCATGTAGATGACATCGAGTTCTTCAATCACTTCTTGCAGGTCATTGGTAATTTCGATGTTAGGTTTGATCTTGCGCAGGGTTTCTTCAACCTCGGCCCCCAGAGGGTCAGCCATTTCAGACACAATGATTGTTTTATTAATGTTATTTTCAAACAGCATGGCCAGCAGCAGAAAACTTTTTACTGCACGCATGCTGCCCGGTGTGCCAATGATACCCAGGTTAATCTTTTCAGATTCGGGCAGCTGCTCTCTCATTAGTGCAGGCTTCCATTTTAGCAGGGCATACCAGTCTGCCAGGGCCTGGGTGGGGTGCTCATCTGAACCATTACCAGCATTAATTAAAGGAATTCGCAGGTATTCACTGAGTTCTTGCAGGGCAGTCTGCTCGGTGTGTCTCACCACCACCGCATTGGCATAGCTGTTGAACATGGCACCGATGTCGGTAATTGACTCACCCTTGGCAATGCCGGTGGTAGCGGCTTCGGTAACGCTCAGGGTCTTGCCGCCCAGCTTCAGCATGGCACTCTCAAATGATAACCTGGTTCGGGTACTGGGCTCAAAAAATGCTGTGGCCAGTATCTTATCATGAAGTATGTCACGCACCGGAAAGCTCTCAACCTGCAACATGGCGGCCAGCTTACATAGCTCAACCAGCAGCTCGCGGCTGAACTGGTCGGCTGAAAGCACCGAAGAAAAGTAGAGATTTCTTTTTAAAATTCTGCGCTGTAGCAAACCGGCTTCTTTGAGAAAAACCTGGGGGTCGGGGCGTAGACCCAGCACATTGTTTACCTTTTCAGGTGAAATATTATGATCAATGTCTGACGCGTTTTGAATTACCATAGCTTACCTCTGATTGAGTCTTTGATAAACAGAACAACCAGCAGCACCACGGTGATGGCACAGAATATCAAAGAACCGTATATAAGTACCTCTAAAAAACCTGTTGAAAACACTGCTTACCCCCGCTCTAATTTTCCGAAATCAAATTCTTCTTTCTGCAGGGCTGAAACCGCCACGGTGACCACCATCGACACTGCAGCAGACACAAGGGTGGCCACATACCAGCCAATAGTAAAATACACAACAAGACCCGCGATGGTACCCAGCACCATGGCCAGAATGGCAGCCAGGCTGCTCACCCGTTTTGAGAATAACCCGGTAAAAACCGGCCAGATCATGCTGCCCACCATGGGCCCGGCAAAGAATAATACTTTGGCAAGGGTTGCGATTCTGGGCAGGCAGACCAGCCAGGTAAGCAATGCGATACTTAAGATGCAGATCTGGGCCACGGTCTTCAGATTGGCTGTGCCACCAAAGAGGCGCTTGTAAACATCTTCGGCCACAAGATCAGATGTGGCTGCCAGCAGGCTGTCGATACTTGAGGCCAATGAAGCGAAGACCACAATAAAGATGATGATAGCCCCGGTCTGGCCCAGCACCTTGCCGGCCACCAGCGGCCCCACCATATCAGGGCTCATGATGGGCACATCAAGTACGCCTGAGGCCAAAGCAATAAAGCCAGCCGCAATAGGTACGGGAAACCAAATCAGCCCAGCCAGCAGAAAAGATTTTTTGCCCACGCCCTCGCGCATGGCAAAGGCCCGCGACCACCAGATATTGTTCTGAAAAATTTCGCCAATGCCAAACAGCAGGTTATTAAACACTGCCATAATCGCAGCAGGAAACAGCACATCGAGCAGGGCCGGGCTTTCTTTGCTGAGGTTCTGGTGAATTTCGGCCACCCCAACCTGAGTAACGATGATAAAGCCGATAATAACAATGCCAATTAAGATAATAATGCTTTGTACAAAGTCTGTGCCGATAACGGCATAGAGGCCGCCTCTTAAGGTATACAAAGTACAAACCAGTAGTATGACACTCATACCCACCTGATACTTAATATCGGCCAGGCTTTCGAGCACCACCCCACCTGCCATGGCCATGCTCACCAGCCAGGTTATGCTGTAGAAAAGTGACAAGACCAGAAAAATCAACCAGGCTGTTTTACCATACCTTAAACGAAAAAAATCACCCACGGTATAAGAGCGCGGCATAACTTTTTTAATACGGTCAGCCAGGGGTGCGAATAAAAACAAACCGATTGATGCTGTGCTATAGGCCAGCATGCCCCAGATACCCAGCTGCAGGGCAAACTGTGGGGCCAGCATGGTGGTGTTTGAAGTGATCCACGTGGCGACGGCAGTGGCCGAACCCAGGGCCAGCCCAACTTTTCGGCCGGCCAGGGCATGGTCTTGAAAGTCTTTATTTTTACGACCCCAGTAGAGACCCAGTGAAACCCAGATAACGCTGAAGATGGCCAGTAGCGTATAAGCAACTGGTTGCGAGAGATAGGGGTCTAAAGAAGAGATCTTTCTGACCTTCGGTAGAGTATGTGTAAAGAAACTGCAGTTAAAACAAAAACTACAGCACCAGCCAACAATAAAGCAAGAGCCAGTTCTAAGGTGTGGTGCTTTACATTAACATGCCACTGCTTCAGCAGGGTTTCAGATTCTTTGTTCTTTAGAGTATAATAAAAGTCACCATTCTGCCGACCAGATTGAAACAACTTTTTGTTATCACCCTGATAGACCAACCGCCCGGGTGCTGGCTCATTACCCCTTCTTTCAAAAAGTCTGAAGGTGCCGGCCGCCGACTGCTTTGACCAATCAAGGGTATAATAGCCTGTTTTTGAGACAACTTTTTCGACAGAATGAAGCGAGCTCAAGCTCAGCAATGTTATGATAAGAAATTTCACCCAACAGAACATAATCTATAACATTATTGTCACAAGGTACACAATACACACTTTGGTGTATTTCTAAAAACCGCCTTACGGTGTACCAGGCACGATGAATGACTATAGTATAAATATCGAACGACTCGGCAAAGATTTATTGGCTCTAGGTGAGATTGGCAAAAACCCCGATAATCATGGTGTTTACCGCATGGGCTTTACCGACCATGATACTGAAGCCAAAAAATGGTTGATTGAACAATTTCAAGCCATTGATGTAGACGCTGGCTTTGATGGGGCTGGCAACCTGGTGGCCCGCTATGGTGAGCAAGACAGACCATCGGTAGCCATGGGCTCTCACCTCGATAGTGTTCCCGCGGGGGGAATTTTTGACGGTTCACTGGGCGTAATGGCGGCCTATGAGTGCATTCGTACTATAAAAGAGCAGAACATAGAGTTAAAAAGACCGGTAGAAGTCTTTGCCTTTGCCGATGAAGAAGGCCGCTTTGGGGGCATGTTTGGCGTTGAAGCGATCTGCGGCCGTATTAACCCAGACTTTATTGAGTCGACCCATGATGTAGAAGGTATCTTTTTAAAAGATGCTATGGCTTCACAGGGCTTTAAGCCCATTGAAGCGCTCAATGCTCACCGTGACCCTGAGTCATTTCACGCCTTTCTTGAATTACATATTGAGCAGGGGCCCATACTAGAGAAGCTTCATATTCCCGTTGGCATTGTTAATGCCATATCAGGGGTTTTTAAGTGGACGGTGCGATTGATCGGCCGGGCGGCCCATGCCGGCACATCGCCCATGAACATGCGCAGCGATGCCTTTCAGGGGCTGGCCAACTTCGCTCATGAAATTGAAAGAATTATCAACGAAGACGGCTCTGATTCGAGTCGCCTCACTGTGGGCAAGGTCGAGCTTAAGCCGGGCTTTCCTCATACTGTGCCGGGTGAGGTTGAGTTCTCGCTGGTTGGCCGCGATATTGACAACGACGTAATGAAACAACTGGCGCTCAGCTGCCGCAAGGTACTTTCTACCATCGCCCGCAAACACGGTCTTATGTTTGAGTACGAACAATTGAGCTGGTTAGAGCCCCAGCCTACCCATGAACGTATTACCAATCTTCTGGTAGAACAGGCCGAAGCGCTTGAGTTGCCCTATCACGTAATGCCCAGTGGGGCCGGGCATGATGCACAGTTTATGAGCCAGATCACCCCCACTGGCATGATCTTTGTGCCCAGTGTGAATGGTATCAGTCACGCGCCTGATGAGCTGACTCACTGGAATGACATTAAAAAGGGTACTAACCTGCTGCTCAATACCCTGATTGCCCTGTGCAACGAAGATTAGCTCTTAAAAGGCGACAGGCGCCGTCTGGTTCTTCATCATGCTTTTGCCATCGAAGTCATAGGCCTTGATTTCTTCTGCACTGAAACCCGAAAGCTCAAGTATGGTGGGCGCCAGATCAAACAGGCCGGGGTCAGCCGGGCTGATTTTCAGATTTGTATAGATTACCCCGGGTATGCGCTCTGGGTCAATCAAATGAGTGCCAGACCATTTTTTCAGATTGTCTTCGACCAGCACCTCGGGCCCGCCGCCCAGGGCTGTTTGCCATGAAGCCCGGTACCCTTCAATGAAACCTACGTACACATCGGGTGAAGTGTGGGCCTGCTCACCCCAGAAAGCCTCTTTGCGAACCCGGGCCTTATGCACAAAGTTGACGCCGTTGTCTTGCCACTTTGATATTTTATCAGCAATTTCTTTCTGTAGCACCTCAGCCTCAGCAGGCTTAACAATGCCTTCTTTTTCACGGCCCTGCAGATTAAGATAAATTCCGCCGAAGCCAACAGCGTAGGCCTTTGTTTTCGCCCAATCTACATCGTTTAGATTTTCAGATTCTGTCAGAGTAGGGTTTTTGAGCGCCTGGTAACCATTGGCCCGCAGCCATGAATTGATATGGGCCGCGCGGCGAAAGGTGGTAAAACCATGATCAGAGAGCATGATGAGCACATCATTTTCTTGCAGCCTGGCCATGACTTCACCCAGCAGGTTATCAAGGGTGATATACCAGTTCTTGATGGTATCTTTGTACTTATCATGTTTTTCATACATGGGATGTTTTTCATCGGTATATCGCCAGAACATGTGTTGAATAATGTCGGGTGATTCAAAATACTGGTAGAGAATGCCATCATCGAGACGGTCTAGTTCATAAAAAAGAGAATCTTTGTTTCTATGCAGTATTTCATTGGCCTGATAGATAAATGGTTCTTCGTCAAGCACCCCGTCATTCATGGCATTTGTATCCATCGGCAGCCCAAGAGTATAGAACAGACCAAACTTGTCTGCCAACTCGGCAGCGTAGCTCTCAGGGTATGATATTGAAAAAGCCTGCTTTCGCGGGTTGAGGTTTACAGGCGTCATATAAAGTTTAATCTCAGACTCGCTTTCAGCCAGATAGAACTTTACGATACCGTGCATGGTTTTAAAGAAATTAACTTTAAACTCAAGCTCGACCCAATCACTCCACCCTTTGTTTTTGATTTGAATTTCTTTCTGTTGCAGAGTTAGAAGCAGACCATTTTCTTTTTTCTGAATTTTCAGAGGAACCTTGATCTTCTCTGCACCACCGGTAAATCGGGCCACCCGGGGGCCATAGACATGAGCCACATTGATGTCACGCTTCGCCAGCAGCTGAACATGGGGGTTTTGCCGGTTTTCAGAAGAATCATCGCTGGTAAAATAGGTATATGTGCTCTGTGTACCCAGTAGATCGGGGGTACCCATACCTGAGAGCATCTTGCCATGCACCTTCTCAGCCGGAAACGTAACCGGGCAACCCAGTATGATGGTATTGATGTTTTTATCAGAGGTATAATGCCAGAACTTCTGAGTCTTCAGGGCATATTCGGCACTGGTGCCCTTCAAGCGCGTCAAAGATAGATAGGGAGTATATGTCTCAGGGTCACGGTGTATAAAATCGAAAATTCCACTTTTGCCCCCGTTCTTGCCCGTAGCAAAACCAGACCAGGCCACCGGCGACTGGGGCGGGTTGGTGGTTGCCAGGTGCGAATATGTGCCATTGGCCGCCAGGCGTGCCATATTCGGCAGCAGCCCCTCTTTCATCATGGGTTCAACCAGCCTGGGGCTGATGCCATCATACCCCAGAACAATGATTCTTTTACCAATTTTTGTACTCTGACTTGCCATCAGGTGTACTCCTATAGTTAAAGTAACAACGATAACCACCAAAAGTGGTATCGATATCTTATAGTTTCTTTTAAGCCAACTACCAAACAGTTTGAGATACTGCCATACTTTGCGAAAATAAACAGCTAAAACGCCAAAGAGAGCGGCCAGTAGCGCACCCAGCCAGCCTAGAAAACCAACGACCGTTGAACCAGTGCCCGGGTCAATATAGGCCAGCGGTGGCCAGCTCATTGAATAATACCTACCGCCTCAATGGCCATTTCTTTTTCAAGCACAAAGCGGCCAAAACTCTTTGACTTAGAAAAACTCTGAGCATACAGAGGTTCTTTCAGCTGCAGCACTACCGCAGCGGCCTCATTCTGGGCCAGTACCTGATTGTTCTCGACGGGCTGCAGCTCAGCGGTATTAATTTTGTCAGATATGCTGATAATCTCGGCAGTGCTCTGCTGGGTATCAAGTCGTATGTCAATGGTATCATGAAGACCAATCTGTTGCTCGGCCAGCCAGAAGATATTGGTTTTCAGCTCTGTAAAGGCCCGGGCATTTGGGTCGGCTACCAGCACCTTGCCCCGCTGCAGTTTCTCAGAACATACCAGCCCGATGTTCTCACCGGCCAGGGCGTTTTTCTGCTCACCCTCATATTTCAGTATCTTCAGCACCTCAACCTGTTGCTCATCAGGTAAAACCCAAAGCTGCATGCCTTTTTTGACTTCACCGCCGGCCACCAGGCCCACATCGATGTGCTGTTCATCAATGAGATAGTGATCTTGAATGCCCATTTCAAACTCTGAATTCTGGGCGTGACTCTCTTCGAGATAAAGGCACTTCAGCAGGGGCTTACCCCGATACCACTTCATATGGGCTGAGGTTTTAAGAATACCCTCGCCCATGGCTGCTGAAATGGGCACTGCATCGGCCAATTCGACCTTGAGTGAAGAAGTCTTTTCTTTCAGCTGCCGACCGATCTCAAGAAAACGTTTTTCATCATAGTCAATAAGATCAAGTTTGTTCACCACCGGAATAACTCTGGTAAGGCCAATAAAATCAAGTAGATACAGATGTCTGATGGTCTGCTCTTCAATACCCTCGCGGGCATCAATCATTAACACAGCGAGGTCAGCCTGGGCCGCCCCGGTAAGCATATTGCGGGTAAACTCGACATGGCCTGGCGCATCAATGATCGTATATGGCTGCCCCTTATACTCAAAGGGAATCTGGGCAGTATCGATGGTAATATTTCTTTCTCGTTCTTCTTTGAGCTGATCCATCAAAAAGGCGAGCTCGGCATCTTTGCCCAGCTCTTTTGAGATCTGCTCAATCTCTTTAATTTTATCTTTGGGCAGAGACTGGGTATCATACAGCAGTCGCCCAATCAGGGTCGATTTGCCATGGTCAACATGGCCGGTGATTACCAGATGAATGTTTTTCTTCATTTACATATACCCCAGGCTACGCAGGTTCTGCATGGTATAATTATCTTCTTTATCTTGAGCCCGGCCCGCCCGTTCAGCTTCAGTGCTCACTTCAAGTTCTTTGATAATCTTGCGAATTGAGTTTGCCTTTGATTTAACTGGTTTGGTAATGGGCATGCAGCCCAGACTGCGGTAGCGCTCACCTTTATTACTGAAGTAGAGCTCATTAACCGGAATATCTTCTTTTTCAATATAGCGCCAGATATCAAGCTCGGTAAAATGCAGCAGAGGGTGAACTCTGAAATGATTCTTTAACTTCTTTTCACCAACCTCTTTGGTGTTCAGCTTGTATTTAAACTGGTTCCATAGTTCGGTGGGCTGGTTGGCATAATCCCATTTGAAGTCTTCGTCTCGGGGGCTGAAATAACGTTCTTTCGAGCGAATGCCATGCTCGTCGCGCCTGATGCCGACAAAAATACCGTCAAGCTGGTATTTCGGTATGGCATTCTTGAGTGGCACGGTTTTCAGTTCATGGCAGCATGTGAAGGCGTCGTTGTTATCATAATTAACCCCGGCGTTAATAGCATCGAAATTTGTTTCAACAATGAGGTTAAGGTTCCATTCCTGGGCCCACTTTTCACGAAAGGCATACATTTCAGGAAACTTAAACGTGGTATCAATATGCATGACCGGTATGGGCACCTGGCCGAAAAAGGCCTTGCGTATCAACCACAACAGCACGGTTGAATCTTTGCCAATCGACCACAGCAGGGCCAGTCGATCAAAGCGGTAATAAGCTTCTCTGATTATATAAATGCTGCGGTTTTCAAGTTCTTCTAAATGTGTCATATCTGCTTCTGTTTTAAACGGTTTAACAGGGGTGCGTATTCACCAGAGGTGAGACGCAACATACGGTAAATGATAGCCTGCTTCTTATCGCCGTCTTCATCTTCAACGATTTCGGGGTTGTAGAATTCCCACACCACCTTGCCCTTGCGGGTCACTTCAAATACACGGGCCGAATTTGAATCAGTGACCAGTATATTGCCATTAGGCAACATCTGGCTACTGCCCCGCTCTTCAGAATAAAACTTTTTATCGGTATATTGCCAGACAATTTTTTTCTGGCTGGGTTCGAGCTCGACAATACGCGATTGTTCTTTGCTAACCCCATTGTCAAAAATCAGAAAATTTCCGTTAGCTAACTGGCGGGGGTGATGCTGTCGCGAAATTTCGCCTGGGCCCCATTGCCATACAACTTTTTTACTGCGACGATTGTATACCAGTACAAGATCAAGCTCTCTCAGTGAGACCAGCAGATCGCCTTTTTTACAGCAACCTGCTACATCTTTATGTAGCACTGAGACGGCATTGGCGTGTAGAACATCCATCGGCCAGTTGAAGCGGTAGCGATACCCGGCTGACTTATCGAGATAGTTGACCTCGCCCATATTCTCAGGGTCTTTGAGCCACTCATTGATTTCATCATATTTTTTTTCAGATATGTACTTTTTGACCAGTTCAAACAGCGAAATTTCTTCTTTTAATTCACCATCATCAGACACAATAGCGATATAATCATTGAGAATGGGGGCGCCAACGCCTGATTGTTCAGGGCTTAGATCACGTCTTGTCAGGGTGAAGATTTCGCCCCGGGGCCCAATGAAGATTTCGTGATGAAAACGTTTTTGAATCTTCCATTTCAGTTTAGAATTAAAATCGAGGCGCAGCAGTTCACGGTCTTTGCGCATGGCGAGTAAATCGCCGTCTGGTAATGCAAAAGATGTAAACCAGCCCCGATGATACCAGACTTCTTCGCTATCTTCGGCAACCTGCCACTTATGAAGCACTTTGCCATTCATATCAATGAGATTGGCCCGGGGTTCGTGGCGTGAATTATAGAGGTTTATGCCATTATAGGTTTCTTTTTCTTTATATTTTGTGATACTTTTTTGTACCTCACCCTTCAGGGGCACCCACGTTGCGTAAGGCAGTGATTTGACATCATTACTAAAAGAGACTTCGTCGCTCAACAGGGCTACGAACCCCACTGAGAGAATAGCAACGATGGCAATAGAGATAATTACAATGCGCTCGTTTTTCATAGACTATGCGAAGTATCGACTGATTTTCAGAATCTGTAAATACACCCTTTGGTTGATTAATTGAATTATGTCTCTGGCCGAAAACGCGGCTTCAGCGGCATAAGTTATGGGCAAAAGTTCTTGCTCTTTTCAAATTCGCAGTTCAACTGCTATTATGCTCTCTAATATTCCCTTTAACTATAAGTTATCTGCCCTGTTTATCGCCTTTGTGCTTGTGGCCAGCCTGGCGTCTCTCTGGGGAATGCTTGGTATGAATTCGGCAGTTAATAAACTCGATTCTGCCTTTAAAACAGACTACCTGCCCACTAAAATGATCGCCAATGCAAATATTCAGTTGATTTCATGGAACCGGGCCACCCTGAACCACCTGATTGCAGCCGATCAGAGCGAGAGAGCGCGGTATAGAAACCAGATCAACCGCCATGCCGAGGCCATGAAATTAACCCTGAAACGCTATGAGACCAGTGCACCAATGGCAGAGAAAGACCGTAAATTCTTACAGACTGTTGATTTGCAGTCAAAAGAAGCTCTGGCCATAGCTGAAAAGGCTTTAAAGTACTCAGATTCTGGCCAGCGTAACCGGGCCATGCGCTATGTGCGCAACCAGCTGAGACCGGTGATCGACAGTCTTGATGGCCTGATGACCCGTTTTGTAAACAGACAAGAAAAACACTTTGAAAAGAAAGTTCAAGCCTCTCACACCTATACCGGGCGACTGCAGATG
Organism: uncultured Leptospiraceae bacterium; assembly: GCA_964532545.1. Taxonomy (GTDB): domain Bacteria; phylum Spirochaetota; class Leptospiria; order Turneriellales; family CAZHLC01; genus CAZHLC01. Next base: position 15,220 of record CAZHLC010000013.1, read on the forward strand.
TACATTGTTGTTCTGGTAGCCGGCGTCATCATTGTAGGAATCATCTTCGGCCTCTTTCTTTCGTCGTACCTGATCAGGGCCGTCGAAAGCGCCCACTCTCAGAAAAAACATGCCGAGAGCAAGGTGACACGCCTGTCTTCTCAGCTGATTCGCTCACAAGAAGAAGAAAGGCAGCGGGTCGCTAAAGACCTGCATGATGGGGTTGGCCAGACTTTGACGGCTGCCCTGATTAATTTTAACACCTTTAAAAAAGATATGAAAAAATATGGTAAGCAGTTTGAGGCTGGTCTTGAATTTCTTAACAAGGCTAATACCGAGATGCGCGAAGTATATACCGGCCTCTACCCTACCGTGCTTAACGATTTTGGCCTGCGAGATACGATTCAATGGTATGCTGATAATTATTTGAACCTGAAAGATATTAAAACTGACCTGGTACTTAAAATTCCTGAAAAGTTACCTGCAGATATTGAAATTAACTTATACCGAATTATTCAAGAGTTGTTTTCAAATATTGTTAAATACTCAGATGCCCGTCATATAAAGGTACAGTTGATGCTTGTTAATAATCAGGTGACTCTTGAGGTCACTGATGATGGTCAGGGCTTCAACATCAATACAATTGAAGACGAATTCACTGGCTTCGGCCTGACTAATATCAGACAGAGGGTATCAGATCTGCAGGGAACATTTGATATCAACAGCAGGTTGTCGCAGGGTACCCGGGTAAAAATTTCGATACCACTTCTAGAAACCCCGGTACCCCATTGAAATTTGCTAGGTCTCTACCATGCCGTGCTGAATGGCATACTTTACCAGGTCGGCCAGCCGGTGAATATCAAGCTTCTTCATAATATTGATACGATGGGTCTTGACTGTGGCCGGTGAAATAAAAAGTGATGTGGCTATTTCTTTATTTGAGTTACCCTCGGCCAGCAGCTTGAGAATCTGTCGCTCTCGATTCGTAAGTTTCTCGTAAATTTCAGAAGTTGCTTTCTCTTCGTCAATCACCTGCTCATCAAGATCAGAAAGTATCTGGCTGGTTATATCAGGGCTGAGATAGACTTTTCCAGCCTGGGCGGCCTCTATGGCGCGGGTTAAATCGTCGGCCGCGTTTTCTTTAAGTACATAGCCGTTAATACCAATATCAAGCAGCTTGCGAATATACATTTTATTGTCATGGCGCGAAAGCATAATCACTTTTATATCAGCATTGTATTTTTTGATCTGGCGGGCGATTTCAATGCCCGTCATCGATGGCATTGAGATGTCGAGAATAACAATATCTGGTTTTTTACGCTCTATTTCTTCAAGGGCGATTTTGCCATCGCTTGATTCGCCCACAATTGAATAGGCTTCATTGGCTTCTAAGATCACCCTGAGACCATCGCGCAAAATTGTATGATCATCAGCAAGATATATTGAAGTTTTCGCCTTAAGAATCGAACCCATTGCTATCAAATATTATCAATGCTCACAGAATCTGTCAAGAGTAATAACCAGCTCGAGCTGCAGCAGGCTGCCCAGGCCTATTTACGAAGCTTTATTGGCCAGAATGCTTCTGCGCAATAGTCTTCGACTCTTCTGCAAGTATTTGTTTTTTGAACTTGCTTTCAGCCAGCAATTGTCGCCCGCGAAGAAACTCAGCCAGTTCTGCAATTTTCTTGGTACAAATGCCGTCTACACCCGCATTCACTAACCGCGACCATTCAGCACTTTTCATCAAGCTGCGCCCCCCGGCAATGACGATGGCGCCCCGGGCATGCACCCTGTTAACCAGGGCTGGCTTGATCCAGCGAATTCTTTTTTCTTGAGCCCACAGACAGTCAACGTGAGGGTCACTCACCCATTTCAGGGCCCGGTGCCGCTGGCCTTCACGAACCATTACACATGCTCTCGCAAGGGGAAGGTGAGCCCTGAAGGCCCGTAAAGATTTACGCGAGGCATTGAACAGAAGTATCTGCGAAAATGGTCGGTTTTTAAATGATTGGGCCAGTCTGGCTGCGCGATGAGCGGGCAGATGCTTCAAATCAAGGGCAATTGGTAGCTCAGGGTTAAGCACTGCCAGAGCCCTGCTCAACTGAGGAATTTTTTCACCGGCATAGCGTCGATGAAACCAGCCACCGGCATCAAGGGCCTTGAGTTGCTGCATGCTTTTATGCCTGATCAGCCCCACCCCATTGGTAGTTCGCTGTAACCAGCGATCATGAAAAACCACAATTTGGCCATCTCTGCT
>CAZHLC010000014.1:0-17314 GCA_964532545.1 uncultured Leptospiraceae bacterium
GTATAATTACAGCATTGAAGTGGCACAAGAGGGCTATAAAAAATACACCTATGAGCTGAATCTCAAGAATCTGGCCCGTACTTACGAGCAAGAGATTGAAATAAAACTCGAGACTGAAAAAGAAGAGGTTCCGCCAGAATTTGCGGGTGTCTATTTCAAAGCATGGGATTGCCGACTCTCAGACGAAGCCAAGGTATCGCTGCAAATGTATGCTGCCTATCTGAAAGAAAACCCTGAAAAGATCATCGTCATTCACGGCTCATCTGATATTCGTGAGGGCAAAAGACGTAAATACAAAATGTCAAAGCGGCGGGTAAAACGGGTGCACAAGTATCTCATTGGCCTTGGCATACCCGAAGAGCGCATCAAAGACGGAAAATATTTTATCAAAGGCAAGCGCAAAGAATGGCGCAAATACAGCAGACTGCAAAAATATCGAAATGTAACTATCGAGCTGAGATAATATGATTAACCTTAAATCTCCCACCCTGAAGTTTTCTATCTCTGGTTTACGGGGTTTGTTTCCTCAAGATATAAACTCTCACAATATACCCGAAATGATCTGGGCCTTTCACCAGAGCATTGGCCCAGGCCCGGTAGTGCTGGCCCGTGATAATCGCCCCACGGGGGCGGCCATCGAAGCCCAGGTTTCCGGTATTCTTACTGCCCTGGGTAGGGATATTTATACTCTGGGGGTGGTACCGACCCCCACTATCAAGGCCTTCGTAAAAACAAAGAAGCTACCCGGGGCCATTATGATCTCGGCCAGTCACAACCCAGTAGAATATACCGCCTTTAAGTTTATTAAAAAAGACGGCTTCTTTTTCTCTGCCGTTGAAAATGATAAATGGCAGAAGGCTCTTAAAACAAAAAATAAAGATTGGGGCTCAATCAAGAAACAGGGCAGCATTACCGAAGCGCAGAACGAAGCCATCGATCTGCATATCGATGCCATTCTAAAATCAACAGGAAAATTTAAAGTTCCTGCGAAAATTAAAGTAGCAATCGACCCTCTGGGGGCCTGCGCCGCCGAAATCAGCCAGCGCCTCTTAAAAAAGCTGGGGGTGCGCTATGTGGCCATACACGATGAGGTAGTGCCGTATTTTCCCCGTGGGCCCGAGCCTGTAGCCTCGGCCCTGAAAAAACTGGGTAAGCTGGTGCGCGATAAAAAGTGTGATATTGGGTTCGCCTTTGACCCAGACTCAGACCGCCTGGCCCTGGTTGGGCCCGATGGCAAAGCCCTGGGTGAAGAACTCACACTGCCCCTGGCTCTCAGTATGGCCCTGGTTGAGCGCCCCTCACCGGTGGTGGTTAATCTCTCAAGCTCATGGCTCAACCAGTGGATTACCGAACGCTATGGTCACACCTTCTACCGCTCGGCCGTAGGCGAGGCCAATGTAGTCGATCTCATGTTAAAAAAGAAGGCCGCCCTGGGCGGCGAAGGCAACGGCGGCGTCATTGATACCAGGGTACCATCGCTGGGCCGCGATGCCATCTGCGGCATGGCCTGGCTGCTTAAACTGCTGTCTAAAAGCAAACGTACCCTGCCCCAGCTGCTTGAGCCCTTTCCGAAAACTGTTATGTTTAAAGACAAACTGCCGGTGGCCTCACCTGCAGCTTTGAAAAAACTATATAGCAGGGTAGCCGCCAACCTCAAGGGTTATACCAAAGACACCCGCGACGGCCTGCATCTGTCAGCCCCAGAAGGTCTGCCATGGTTACACATTCGCCCCTCAAACACCGAACCCATTGTGCGCATCATTGCCGAAGGCAAGAGCCATGCTGCAGTGAAAGAGCTGTTGAAGCGGGCGGGGCTGAGTTAATCAACGCTAAACCTGAGACTTGCAAAAAAAAATGTTGGCAAAAACCTTTTGTGGCCGACATAGTTATCAGTGAGTATAATGAAACCAACAATGAAGACGTATTGTACTGTATCTGTACCACATAAATATGAGAGCACCATGCAATTACGGTGGGGGTATGCCTTTGTCTAAGTAGAGAAGTGAACCTTCTTAACCCTAGACAAAGGCGAACCAGAAGGTTCGCCTTTTTTCGTGTATAGGCAATGCAAAATGTTTTAAGGAGTTATGGTAAAGGCCAATTGAAGAGTAATGGAGAACAAAATGAAACCGAGTAGTAAGACGAAAGAATCTATGTTATCACCTGGTATGCACTTGAATGCAGCCGCCTTATATGTCTGTCGCACCCTCCATTATAACATGGGGTTCTGGCAGCGAAGGCCAGAGTCGATACGACAGGCGTAAGCATCAAGTTTAAGCAGCGATTTTGACCTTACCCCTGGGTGAGGTGTGTTCTGAGCATAAACTCAAGCTGGGTGAAGTGCGCCCTTATCATTCTGGGGAGCCAAAAGTTTGCCTTAGCAAACTCAAGGGGCTGCGCGCATGCGCAGACTGATGTTAGGGCCATTCTTAGTCGACCGGTGAGCCCTCCTTGGCTCGGTCGACCAGGCGACATCGTGTCGCCATGGGCAACATTGCGGGCCGCTGGCTCAGCGCCTTGAGCGCTGAGTAAAAATCCCGCCTCCCCTTAAAGCTGCACGTGCAGCAACAACAGAGGTAATCTGTTCTTTGAAAACACATATCGAGAGGTTGAGTAGCCCAATCGGCAGAGGCGTCTGGCTTAGAACCAGAAGGTTGAAAGTTCGAATCTTTTCGTGGGTACAAATGATGTGGTGGCTGAATGTGTAAGGCACTGGTTTGCCTTACGGCCCTCCGTGGCCTCGGCAAACCTCGGGCCTCCTGCCCTCTGGTTTGCAAAACCAGCTTGGGGCCACCATGAGGGGTGGTTTTAAAAGGCACCATCACCCGGTTGCACCCGCGACCAGAATCTTATTACGACCTGGGCTCGTAGCTTAACGGGAGCTCGGCTGCTTGCCATCCGTGGCGCAGCCGAGCTTGCAGCCCTCCTGGCTGCCAGGTTACTGTTTTGGCATGAGCAGGAGGCTCAAGCGTCGCCGTAGCCATGGAAGGCGGAAGGCGACCAAGAGTAAGGTGTCAGTTCGAATCTGACCGAGTCCACAAAATTGCAGTCTTGGTGTAACGCAGCATGATCGGCTCCAACCCGATTGGTCAGGGTTCAAATCCTTGAGACTGTGAAATGGTGATCATGGTGTAGCGATATGCATTCTTCATTGTGAATGAGGCGGTTTGAGCCGAGCAGAAACGGAGTTTCTGCCTGGTTCTCAATGATCACCCCATGCGAGTATAGTGTTAATGGCTGAGCACGATTGGCTTCCAACCAGTAAGTGTCGGTTCGAATCCGACTATTCGCTCAATAGGTTCTGTAGCTTAAATGGTAGAGCATTTCTCTCATAAGGAAAAGTGTACAAGTTCAACTCTTGTCAGAACCAAAAACTGCCCCTGTAACCCTGCTGGCTACGAACCAGCCCAGAGCCCTTGGGGCTTCAAGGCCATGTGGGTTCAAGAACCCACTTGGTAAGGCGGTAACGGATGCAAATGCACGTTCGAGTCGTGTCAGGGGCTAAGCAAACCCCTGTAGCCAGGCCTGGGCCGGCCCTTTTTTTTTGAAAAAACCAACTTCACAAACCAACTACTCTTACTACAACCAACCATGAGCAAGATATTGGTAACCGCAGCGACTGGCCAGCTGGGTGGCCTGATCATTCAAGAACTATTAAAGCTAACAGATGCAGGCAATGTGGTGGGTCTGGCCCGCACACCCGAGAAGGCCAAGGGGCTTGGTATTGAGATACGCCAGGGTGATTACAATTCACCAGATTTATTAGAGGCTGCATGTTCTGGTATCGATACGGTTATGCTTATTTCGGGCACCGACATCGGCCCGCGGGTGCAACAGCATAAGAATGTTGTCGATGCAGCAAAGGCAGCCGGCGTAAAACGAATTGCCTATACCAGCGTGGTGATTGCCCAGAAACGCCCCGAGCCCATTTACCATGATCATGGCGAGACCGAAGACTATATAAAGGCCTCGGGCATGAACTATACTTTTTTGCGCAACAATTTCTATATGAATGCTTACGTCGAAGAAATCAAAATCGCCATTGAAAAAGGTGTCTACCGCGGTGCCATCGGTGAAACCGGGGCGGCCCTGGTAGCCAGGGCTGACCTGGCCCGGGCTGCAGCTGCCGCCCTGGCCGATGAACAGCATGCCAATAAAACCTATCATCTGAGCGGCCCGGCCGTAGTCGACGGCTCAGAATATGCCCGCATAGCTTCAGCCATCTCTGGCAAAGAAATATCGTATCAACCAATCAGCATCGATGAGCTCAAAGCCGATTATTTGGCCCGGGGCTATGATGCTAACATGATGCCATTTTTACTTCTTTTAGAAGAGACCATTGCCAGCGGCGACCTCGTCGAAGTCAGCCCAGATATTGAGAATCTCACAGGCCAAAAACCCCAATCGTTTGAAGAACATGCCAGGGCAGTGCTGTAATCTTATCACCCTTTTCGCTGTTGACGCCCCTATGGCCCAAACCTTTGCTGCCCCATGACCTTTTTATCTATCGATCTAGACAAAAGAATTCAGTGCTCTGAAGAAGAAAAACAAGAATGTCTCAAATTGGCAGAAAAACTCGTGCGTATGGCCGAACGGGCCCGCCAGAAGGGCATTCTACAGTTAGAAGAAGAGCTTGATTCTGACCTACCCTATCTTCTGCGCATCGGCCTGCGGCTGGTTCTTGATGGCACTGAACCGGCGATCGTTGATAAAACCCTGACCGCCTACATCTGCTCTACCCCGCTCGAAGGTAAAGAACTGCTGAAATATCTGGTTATCAGAATCGGAATTCTGGGTATTCAGCAGGGGCATAACCCCCGTATTCTACGCATGCAGCTTTTAGCCTATTTTGGCACAGAATTCGCCAGTAAGGTCGTTGATGATACTGCAGCCGCCCTTGAAGAATTCTATGAGAAAATTCAAAAAGAATTACCCCTGAGCGACGATACCCTGGCTCTTGAAGAAGAACTGGGTATTTTAAAAGATCGGGGTATTCAAAAGACCCTGCGCCGGGTTGATCAGTATATTCTCGCTAATGCCCTGGCCGGCACCAGCGGAGCTATTCGTATCAGAACCATGCGCAACATGTCACCCCGTGCGGCCCTGTTACTGAAAGAAGACCTTGAAGACCGCGAGGCCCGCAGCATTGAAGAAATTATGGAAGCTCAGCACCTTGTTTTGCAGATTATCAAACAGTTGAAAGAAGAAGGCGAAATATAGGTGACCCTTGAGCAGACACATCAAGAATTATTACGCGAAATATACTATAAAACAGAACAAAACCGATTTATCTCTCTAGATGAACTTGAGACCCTGGTGGGTCAACCTGGGGCCCGGCTGCGCCCGGCCTTAGAAGATCTGAAAAACCTGGGCTACATAGTTGAAAACGATCTTTTTTTTGAACTGTCAAATGCGGGCCGCTCTTTTGTAAGAAGCTATTGGGCCTGAATTCGTCGAGCAACGGGTTCTGCCTGCCATAATCTCAGCTCAAATAAAATCGAAATCTAAAGAAGAAAAAACAAGTATTCTTGACCCACGCTGCCAAGCCAGCCCCCTGGTTATTGTGAACTGGCTCAGGCGCAATTATGGGCAGCTACCCCTGTACTTTGCAGTGTGTATGGTTCCCCTGATTGTACATCTGCATGCAGACAAACTTGATAAGGGGTCATTGCAGGCCTTTGGCGGCCGCCTGGTTCATTATGATTTCTTCAGTTATGCCAAGGCCCATGCCCTTGTTTATGCCGGGGCCCTGTCTCTGTTTTTTCTCATCGCCTTAAAACCCATTCAATTTCGCAAAGGGCCGCGTCTCGTATGTTATCTTTTGCTGGCCCTTTATGGTTCAGGTGTACTGGTTTCAACAATGCTCAGTGAAAACTGGCAAGTCGCTCTTGGGGGCTTCGTTGATCATTACGAAGGGGCATCTGTTTTATTCAGCTATATCATTATAGCTCTGGCCGCAGCCCGCTTTATCGAGAACAGGCGGCAGCTCAGCAATCTGTTGCTGTTTTTTATTGGTTCAGCCAACATAATTGCCCTCATTGGTTTCACTCAAGCTGTAGGTTTTGATCTGTTTCAGACTGATTTCGGGCGCTGGCTGGTTACTCTCGGAACTGACTATGCAGATAGCCGTGAGAAAATCGGCCTGGCGCTTGAAGATCAGGCCATCTATGCGACCCTGCATAACCCGAACTTTGTGGGTAGTTTTGCCGCCCTTGCCATGCCGGTGCATTGGGCCTTTTTGCAACGGGCCCTGCAACTGAAACGCTGGCGAATCGTGGCCATATTGGCCAATCTGGCCATGCTATTGATGCTGCTGGGCTCAGGGTCGAGGGCAGGTTTTGTGGCCGTTGCCGCGGCGCTATTTTGCTGGTTTTTTCTATTAAAAGAGCGCTTTAATTTATCAAGGCGGCAGCTCACTGTTTCTATCACAACTGTGGTAATCATGGTTATCGTTTTGCTAAGCATTCTACTTTTTCGTTATGAAGACAGTCACTATGTAGAAGAGGTAAGCTGGCAAAACAACAGAATATATTTGAAAATTGACGGTCACGAGCTTTATATTAAAAACAGTGATCAGGGCCTTACATTCTTCGATCACAACCTGCAGGTCATCGAGACCGAAAAGCTATATCACCTGATCACCCTGAAAGATGAGCGCTATGCCGGTTACCAGGTGTCACTTAAGGCTAACCAGCGCATCTTTGATCTGAGGTTTGGCAAAAAGCTACTCAAAGTTTTACGCAAGCGCGACGGGCGACTTGAAGTAGTAGGCTCGGTATCTAATACCAATACCATTGAAAAGCCTGAAAGCTGGTTTTTCAATGGTTACGAGCGCCTGGGCACAGGTCGTGGTTTTATATATTCTCGCAGCTTGCCGCTTTTGAAGAAAACTCTGTTATGGGGCTTTGGCCCTGATAATTTTGTGTTTCATTTTCCGCAGCGTGACGTGGCCGGGCAGCTCAATGCCTTTCGCCACTTTGCCAGGCTGGTTGATAAACCACATAACCTTTATCTGCAGGTTGCACTTAATACCGGTTTGCCCTCTGCATTAGCTCTGATTTTTCTGCTGATCTTTTTGCTCAAACGAAGTTTCAATGAAAACCTTACCGTATGGCAGGCAGCCCTGGTTGCTGCAATTTCTGGCTACGCCATTGCCGGCCTGTTCAATGACAGTGTGGTCAGCGTGGCCCCCATCTTCTGGGTTTTTACAGGCTGTGCCATAGCGGGTTTAAAAAAATAATGTCTGCACCTGAGATCAAACAAGACTTTTCAAGCAGGCCCTTTCTCTGGCAGCCCCTTGCTTTTATAGGCTGTATGCTGGTTGAGCTTGGCCCAGCAGCTCTGCTGGGCTTTAAACTTTTTCGCAGAGACATAAAACTTGAAGTAAGAGGCACGCTGTTGGGCCTGCTCTGGTTAATAGTGCCGCCCCTGGTGTATACTGGTCTGTTTGTGATTCTACAGCAGGCCGAAGTGATCAGGGCTGATACGGGCAGTGTGCCCTACCCACTGTTTGTACTGGCCGGCACTATTTTCTGGCAGGTATTTGCAGATAGCCTGGGGGGCCCTATGCGTGAAATACAAAAGAATCAGGCCTTTATTCAAACAGTTAATTTTGCACGCGAAGCACTTTTATTCTCGGGTCTGTTTCATGTTATGCTGGGCTTTACTGTCAGGCTGGTTCTGTTTGCAGGCCTGCTGTTATACTATGGGTTGCCGCTGCAACCAGCTCTGCACTGGTTGCTATTGTCAGTTTTTATGCTGGCGGCCTGCGGTATGGTACTGGCCATTATTTTTCTGCCCCTGCAACAGCTTTCACGTGATTTTCAAAAAGCGTTTTTGTTTGTACCGTTAGTTCTTATCTATTTTGTGCCGGTACTGTATAACCAACCAGATAGCGGTATCTTAATGCAGCTGATGCAGTACAACCCTCTGACCCCCCTTATTGAAAACTGCCGCAGCAGTCTTTTCAGTGGCATTGTTATAGATACGACCTCGACGGTTTTAAGCGCAGCTATTATTTTTGCAGCATTGCTACCAACCCTGGTTTTTTATAGAATCTCATCTTTAAGGGTGCTCGAAAAAACGGGTTAACCATGGGCGTTGAAATAGAAAATCTTTCAAAAAAATACTGTCGCAGTCTATTAAGAGGGCGTTACTATCTGCTTACCGATATAGCCCGTGAAATCTTTCTGCTAAGAGGAAGTCATAAACTACGCCGTGGTGAGTTCTGGGCACTGAACAATATAAATCTGAAAGTAAGTTCTGGCGAAACCCTTGGTATCGTAGGGCCCAATGGCTCAGGCAAAACCACCCTGTTGAAATCTATATACGGAATCTTAAAACCCAATGCAGGTCATATCAGGGTTGAGGGCCGGGTAGGCTCACTGCTGAGTCTGGGTGCCGGCCTTGCGCCCCTGCTGAGCGGCCGTGAGAACATCAAACTTATGCTCACCATGCAGCATCTCAACAAATCGCAAATCAGAGGGGCTCTAGATGAGATCATTGCCTTCAGTGAACTTGCCGACGTTATCGATTCACCGGTTAACACTTACAGCAGCGGAATGATTGCACGACTGGCTTTTTCAGCCACAGCCCATGCCTACCCCGACATTCTGCTTCTCGATGAAGTGCTGGCTGTGGGTGACCTGGCCTTTGTAAACAAATGCTATAAAAAAATACGTGAATTTCAACTCTCTGGGGGAACCATCATTCTGGTCAGTCACAACCTATATAATATAAGAGCAAATTGCAGCAGGGCCATTGAACTTAAAGCAGGCCAGCTGGTAAACGAAGGCAAGGCCGATGATGTATGCGACCTCTACCAGAAGCGCTATGAAATGGTTGTGCAGAAAGAAGAGTACATTCTCGAAGGCTTTAGAATCGCCCAGGTAAAGGTTCCGCAAAAAATCAACAGTGGCGACCCCTTTACTTTTTCACTCACTTTTGAGTCGCCCCGTGATATTGCAAATACGCTTTGTGCTCTGGTCTTCTACGACGGCGGCGGTAACAACCTGTTTAGCAATGTTTCATTGTTTGATCATGCTGGTTTTAAAGTAGTAAAGGGCAGCAATACGGTTGAAATACATTATGAGGGGCTGGCTCTGAACCGAGGGCGATATTTTCTCAACTTCTGCCTGGCCGAAGGTGACCTGAGCCACCAGCTGATTGCCAGCAATAACCTTGCCCAATTTGAAGTTGAAAACGAAGATTCAAATCTCGGCTCGGGCTTTTTCAGGCTGCGACCCCAATACAGATTTTTTACCGAAAACTAGCGCCTTTTTCTGATTAGTTTAGCGGGTACGCCGCCATATATACAAAAATCAGGAACATCTTTATCGACCACAGCATTGGCGCCAATGAAAACCCCCTCGCCTATGGTGACACCGCTTAGAATTTTGGCACCAGCCCCAATGAGCACATCGTCTTTAATTACGACTGGCTCAGCCTTTACACCCTGGTGATTCAGCGGAATATCAGTACGATCAGTTATGTGAGCAGCGGTGAATATACAACTGCCATGGCCCAGTGACACATTGTTGCCAATTTTAAGCCCACCGTATGCCGATATAAAGCAATTACGGTTAACACCAAAATGATCACCGGCTCTGATATTCTCAGCATGGTCAATATAGACCCCTGGCAGAATAACTGCACCCTCACCACAGCGGGTGAACATCAACTTGAGACATTGATGTCTCAAAGTGAAATAGTCAGGCCCCTCTTTGAACCGTATCATATCAAAAACTCTGAGTGCCTGCTCTGTTGTTCTCGAACGGCGCATTTGCCAGATAGCCAGTCTCAGTGATAAGCTCACCCGATATAAAAAGCCTCGACTGCCTGCAGGGTCAAGCCTAATCAGACCAGCTTGAATATGGGCCGACTATTCAGAGGTTTACTTAGACTGGGCGAGGCGAGCAAACGCTGGCTGCTGCGCTTACTCAACCTGCTTTTTGAAATGTCAATGCTACCGCTGGTGTTGTTCTTCGTTTTTATTTCAAGAATTAAAAGTAAACCAATCGATGTGGGCCTTGGCCCAGAACCCATGATTAACAACGTTTTTCATAAAAGGGCTCTGCAGCTCTTTGGTTTCACGGCTGAAACCTTTGTCAGCCATGTATTCTTTATAACAGAGAAATTTGACATTCGTGCAGATAAGAAGCTGCATGGTCTGCTGCGCAGACTGCGGCCTTTTTACCTTTTTTTCAGGGCCATGCTCAAATACCGGGTTTTGCTGATCTATTTTAACGGGGGGCCACTCTGCTTTACCCGCTTCTACCGCAGATTAGAGCCCTACCTTTACAGATGGGCTGGTGTTAAAACCCTTGTACTGGCCTACGGTGGTGATGTGCATAACCTGCTGCACGCCCCCAATCTGTCTTATCGCCATGCTGCTATGCGCGACTATGCGGGTTATTTTAAACAATATAAAAACCGGGTGCAGACTCAGATAGACCGCTGGGTACTTCATGGTGACCATATCATCTCAGGCTGTGACTGGGTTTACTATGTTCATTACTACGATACCCTGATGCTGGCACATTTTTCAATTGATACAGAAGAATGGGCCCCCCAGCCCCGAAAAAGTGCAAAGAGTCTGAAAATTCTACATGCCCCCAACCATCGCCATATTAAAGGAACCAGGTTCTTCGTAAATGCAGTTGAGACCCTGAAGAAACAGGGTTACGCTGTCGAGCTCACCATCATTGAAAATGTGCCCAATGAAAAAATCAAAGAACTGGTTGCCGAACACGATGTCATTGCTGATCAATTGATCATTGGTTGGTATGCAATGTTTGCCTTAGAGGCGATGTCAATGCAGAAGCCGGTCTTATGCTTTATTGAACCAGAGCTTGAATTGTTATACACCAGAGCGGGGCTGTTACAGAAAGGTGAACTACCCATTGTAAAATGTTCACCAGAAACCGTTACTGCTGAGATAAAAAAGCTCTGTAAAAGCCGTCGTCTGGTCAGCTCAATTGGCAGAAAGTCGAGGCAATTTGTCAAGGCTCATCACTCACTTGAGGCCGTTGGCCATACCTTTAAACATGCACTGAAGCAAATGAGGGTTGAGCCTGCAGAATAAGCTGTTATTGTTCGGCCGTTTTATAATTCTCAGATATTTCTTCGAAAGATAGTTCACGGTTATATATGGTCACATCATCAACGATGCCCTCAAGAGCCCCGCTCATAAATACCAGGGCCGCAGTAGTTGAGGTATAGTGTATTGAACCAATACTACCACCTACGGCAAGATTACCGCTCATATCACCTACGTAGATCGTCGATGTTGCAGTATTGGTGTTAACCACAATAGAAATATACTGCCAGCTGGCTTTTGAAAGATTCTGACCAGAGGTATTGGTTTCATTGCCAGTATTTGAGCTGGTAAACAGGCTTAAAGCACCCTGGGTTGCCAGCTTTAAAAGATAGCCTGATGGCGCATTGTACTTATTGATCAAAATTTCACCAGTGGTTGTGCTGGGTATTGAAATGGGGTAATACCAGAAAGACAAAGTAAAAGGAGAATCACCCAGAGTGGTGGTGGCGGCCCCCAGTGTGAGGTAAGCAGTGCTGGCCAGTTGCGCTGCATAGCTTGCATTGCCGAAACGGTCGCTTACATACGTCAATGAGCCCCCGGTCGCACTGCCGTTGTTGCTGCCGATTTTATCATTCAGGTTCGAATTGAAATTAAACCATGCAATCAGACCATTTCGATTGATGCCCTGATTAAATGCCTCATCTAAGATAGCAGTTCTCTGACATATAATCAATGCCGGTATCATCATGGTCAACGCTGTATATCTTACAAATTTCATCAGAAAGAATACCCCACTGCCCCACCGAACAAAAGATCTGATATGTCTGTGCCGAGGTAAAACACCCGCTGGTAACCGGTGACTAACGAGGCATTAAAGCCCCCCCAGATATAATAACGAAATTCAACATCAGCTTTAACGGCCAGATCAGCTGAATAAGCCTTAGAATCATCTTCTTTGGTTAGAATCGAATAGCCAATGCCGCTGCCAAGACGAAAATGAACTTCAAGCTGCTTATGAAATGGCATGGGGTAACCAAAATCTACACCACCAAGAGCTTGCAGAATATTGAGATCAAAAACCCGGGCATCTTCACCCTTATTACTTTTATCACCATCGTTTATTTTTCTATTCAGCCCCATATCAAGTGACGCAGAAACCTGAAAAGCAGAAAGGTTAAAAATACGGTATTGCACCTGGCCGGCGAATAGAAAATTCATGGGCAACTGGTCAGAATTAGCAGTGCCAAGAGGGCGATGCAGCTGTGTGCTGGCCGCCAGGTGAAGACGCTTTAATGTAAAAAAGCCAGGGCCCTTTGATTTACGAATAACAGTTTTTTTCTTCTCTGCCGGCTTGATACCAGCTTTTTTTGCCATGGTCTTTAACGCAGCTGCTTTTTGTTTGGCACTTGAATCTGAGCGATAAACGGCACGGGCCTTTTTCTTACCATCAACCACGGGCAGAATATTCACCTTTTTCTTGTTCACCAGCACAATAAAGGCATTCTGTACACCCTGGCCATTCAACCATTTGATGATACCCGCCTCATTGCGGGCCTTGGCCATCTTATTTACTTTTTTACGCTGTTTTTTCGAAACATTTTTCTCATCGTAGAACTGAAAAATAGTAATATATCGGGCGCTATACTTTTTTGAAAGTTGAAACCGTAGAATATCAAGTTCGCGAATGGCTCTTTTTTTATCTTTTTTAGTCTTCCAGCTTGGTACTAGAACCAGCAGACGCAGCTTCTCTTTTTTCTCTCGGGCTTTTTTAGCTTCTTCTTCATCAACTGCCAGAGCATAACGGTAAATCTGATCTACGATCTTCTTGGCAATGACATCAACCTTGGTAAACACCCGGTTATCAATGGGGCTGGTCTCTTTTACGTTGCCAATGAAGCGATTGCCATCAATGTGAAAGACCCTGGCTCTGAAGCGCAGCTGCCCCTTTTTCTTATCATAGACGTAGTCGCCGAAGATGATAATTTCTGATTTAGCTTCTTTAGCGATCTTAGCAAGATCATCAAGGTTGTAAGTAGCCTTACCACCCCTGAACTTATCAGCAACCTGCTGGGCCGTCGCCTGGGGTGTTCGAATGTATTCAAAGTTCTGCTGCATCGACTTATTAATCGCATCAGGAAAACTTTTGCTGGCCCATTCATACTGAGCACTATTGGTATTGTTTACGAAATTAAGAATAGCAACGCGGGCTAACTGCTCTTCTGCATCTTTGGTCTCATCTGCCAAGGCGGCCATGCAGAAAGAGAATAGTAATAAAAGCGAAAATAGCTTTCTCATTAGCAGGTGTAGAATACCCGAGGCCTTTAAATATGTCAAGTATAATTGAACTCAGCGCGAATAGTTAGCAAATATCTCATATAGAAATTTGCCAAAATCAAGTATCAAACAATATGGAACCATCAATAGAGCAGAATACCAGGGATAATTCTTCATAATTACTTTCGCCCGGTATCGGGCCGTGGAAAGGCGGTAGGGTAACCGCTCTGCCAGCCCCCGCCGGTACTTACGATAACGATATGCTATATAATCTACGATTTGCACCCGGTTGGCAGCTCTCAGTAGCCGCAGCACCAGGTCTACATCTTGACTTCGTTTCAGAGTCTCATCGAAGCCGCCTACCTTTTCAATAAGCCCTTTTTGAATTAAACAACCATTAAGGCTGAATGGGGTTTTATAGCGCAGATAAAAGCTCGCCCATAGCCACCAGGGTGAAGTGCCAGCCCTTGGTGGGCGGCGCCGGCCCACCGTTTTGTCTTTATAGAAAACCTCAAACCCGCAAACCACGAGTTCGCTACCTGCTGCGGCCCTTAAACGTGTTTCGAGACTGCCAGAGGTCAGCTCATCATCTGCGTCAAGTATTGAAATATAGCGCCCCCGGGCCCGCACGAGACCATGATTCATGGCCGCAGCCTTGCCTGCGTGCTTTACATAATAATAATAAATATTCTTGAATTCAGTCTTTGCTTTCAGCTCTTCAACCACTGCTGCTGTGCCATCGTCTGAGCCATCATCGATAACAATGACCTCAAAGCTGGTATTGTTCTGGGTAACTACACTATTCAGCGCAGCTCTGAGATAATCTGCCATATTGTGGCTGGCAATCAGTACACTGATATCTTTATCTGACCTCATGGTTAAATCAACAGTTGCTTATACAGCACCAATAACCGTTCTTTTTCACTCTCAAAGCTATAATATTTTTCAACCAGCTTGCGGCCGGCACGGCCCATGGCTGCGGCTTTTTCTGGGTTTTTACAAAGCCAGTCTACTGCATCGGCAATGGCAGTAGAATCTGCTTGATCGACAAACAAGGCACATTCTTTATCTTTCACAAGCTCTCGCCAGGTTAAAAAATTAGAGGCGACTACAGGCAGCCCGGCCGCCCAGTATTCAAAAAGTTTTACCGGCAGGGCCTCATGGTAGGCTTTGTTCGACTGCAGAACCACAACCCCAATTCTGGTTCTGGCGAGCAGTGCTGCTATTTCTTTTCGACCCAACCAGCCAAGACATTCGACTCTGTTTGCCTGATCTTCTGCTTTGATTTGGTCGCAAAGACCAATCTCTGCAATGTGACCCCCGAGAGCCAGACGAATGCCCGGGGTTTTACAAAAATTTACAGCTCTAACCATCTCAAGGGCCCCCCTGCTTCTGGTGATAGAACCAGCATAGCTTATCAACATCTCGCGTTTATGCCATGCAGCAGGGCCAGGCTTGATCTCACCAGTCACGGCATAGTTTCGAACCAGGGTGGCAGCACCCAGTCTTTTTGCAATGGGCTTAGTGGCCGCCACCCGCGCCGTTACCAGACGGGCAAAAAGCTTCTCTAGCTGGCCGGCTAGAATGGCAAAAATAAACCTGAATGGTCGGGGCAGCCAGCGTCGGTTCTGCAGAGAATGAACCAGATGTTCATGAGCATCATAAATTACCTTTTTTCTACGCAGGCGTAGCAACAATGCATACAGTAACAACTCAGCGTCATGTATATGATATATGTCTGCATTAAGCGTGTAGGCTTTCTGATATACCTTAAAGCCGGTAAAGAGCAAACGACGCAATCGACCGGGGGCCAGCTCAACTGCCCTGATTTTGACACCAGCAACCTCATGATCGGCCCGGGCAGGTACTACATAATAGACTTCATATTTTTCTGTCAGAGCCTGACATTGTTTGTAGAAAATACGACTGTCATCTTCAGAATGAACCGAGCTCATATGAACCACCCTGTTGGGCTGTTTCATAACTGAACCTTGTATAACATTACCCAGCGAACAAAACAGTAGAGCCTGAAAAGTAAACCTTGATCGCGCTGCAGTCGATTTTCATTAAGAGTCAACCCCATTCTTTCGCTGAAAAAAAGTTTAATCTCGCCCACAATGGTATCGAGATTTTCTAATATCCATTGGCTTTCATTGAAGGCAAAACCCACCTTGTCTATTCGTTCACTTATTTCAGCAGGCAGCAATTGCGCGTTGAGGTTGCGCAGCGGAATTTTGTTTCTGGGCCCCAGCATTAGATCATCTGCTTTGAGCCCAAGGCAGCTCTCGACTACATCGACATCAAAAAAAACAAAACGGCTTTCAATAGCAACACCCATGGCGTTACGATCTGCATAGTGTAAACGGGCCTGATTAGCAAACTTCAATTCATAGAGGGCCTGTTTGCGAATTGAATTGAGAAAAAAGGGCAATTTCAACCGCGGTGGGCCCAGAAACCGGTGTAAACCAGGCAGAACCTGTCTGCTTCGATATTCACGGGCCCGGGCCGCAGTTAACAACGCGGTGAACATTAAACGTAGTCGGCTCTTACCAAGTTGACCAAGGGCTTTAAAGGCCTGCAGAAACTTTATAAACTGCAATTTAAAGAAGTAACCTAACAGCAGGGCGCCCCAGAAACTATGATAACCTGCAAAAATCTCATCAGCCCCCTGGCCATCTAACAGAGTTTTTCGACCGTTTTTGGCCGCGAATTGATATAGGGCGCGCTGGGCCAGAATAGAAGCCGAAAAAAACGGTTCATCTTGCATTTTGATACATTGGTTAAGCTCAGCAAAAAGGGTATCGTCTGGTGCTACTGTGAAGTGTTTCAGACCAAGCTGTCTGCTAACGGCAGACGAATAGTATGCCTCATTTTCAGCTCGCCCGGGCAAAATCATCGAGAAGGCCGGGGGTTTCTTACCATATTGAAATGCCATCACGGCCAGGGCTGAGCTGTCAATGCCACCTGAAAGAGCAAGGCCCAGAGCGGGTGCCCGCTGCAGACGAAGCCGGCTGGCCCGCTCAAGCAGAGGCCCCGGCGGGCTATCAGACTTCTGCGCCCCTGGCTCATAATAACAATAGATGTTGTGCTGCAAGTTTTTCAAATCGAGTACCAGATTGTGGCCGGCCTGCAGCTGCTTAACGCCTTTAAAGAGGCTCTCATCAGTGTGATCATGCAGTGCCCGCAGAATAAAATCGTAGGCCCGTTCTCGATTCAGTTCAGGGCTCAAGTCGGGGTCAGTGAGTAACTGCTTAATTTCAGAAGCAAAACAAAAACGCTCTGCAAAAACCGTATAATAAAGTGGTTTAATGCCAAAACGATCACGACTGAAAAAAACCGAGCTTTTCTCAGTATCAACCAGGGCAAAGGCCCACATGCCCCTGAAGCGCTCTACACAGGCTTGCCCCCAGTGGGCATAGGCGGCCATTATAGTTTCTGCATCACTGCCCGATTTGAACTTGAAACCAGCCTCGCCCAGCTGCTCTCTCAACTCTTCATGGTTATAGATTTCACCATTGAAGGTTATGGCATAACGCCCCTGATATACCATTGGTTGCCGCCCTCGCTTCGATGGGTCGACAATAGCCAGGCGACAATGGCCAAGGGCGGTATGGCAGGCAATCGAATTTTTTAATCGTTCTATCTGGCCATCAGCCGGCCCTTTACTTTGCCCAATAACCAGGTAGGCCTCATCGTCAGGGCCGCGATGGCGGGCCACCCTGGTCATTGCCTGTAGATTCTCAATTAAAACGGCCTGTTGTGAAATTATACCGGCAATGGCACACATCTTAGTTAGCTGAATACTTCTCGCGGGTAATCGCCGCAACTTTTTCAGGATGATGCCACTCTTCAACAAAGCTGTGACCAGCATCAGAAACAGCCTTCAATTCTGCGGGGTTTTCAATTATTCTCGCAAGATCATCAACGAGAGTTTCGGCCTTTGTGTTCACCACCGCCCCAGCCAGCTGAGCAGCCATGGGTGCAGGAATAAACTTCAAATCT
>CAZHLC010000015.1:0-5467 GCA_964532545.1 uncultured Leptospiraceae bacterium
GTGATTTTAGTGAGCTGGTAAACTGCACTGGGTACCAATAATCATGCCAACGGGGAATATTTTCACCGCGTGTGGCCCTTTTCGAGTCTAGAAAGCGGTATTTACCCAATGCCAATTCAGCCAGATATACCCCACCGGGCAGGGCTAAAGCTCTGGCTGAGGGCGAGGCAAAATCGAAAAAAGGCGATAGCAACACCAGGCCGGCGATTTTGTTTTGGTGATAGCCGGCTAGATAGGTCGCGATAGCACCCCCCATACTGGTCGCCACGATGAAAACCCTCTTGCCGAGCTCTGGCATAACAAGCAGGGTTTCTTCAACTGAGGCTATATAGCGACGGTAGTCGGTATCACGGTGAGCTTCTTTGGTTTCACCATGCCCTGGCAAGCGCATCAAATATGTGTTGGCCCTATACCGGTGAGCTAATTTGCGCATTAGGTATTCACCTTCACCCCGCGAAGACCCGAACCCATGTACATAGAGAAAAGCAATTTCTGTTGTTTTGGCAAACCTGATGAGATGCTCTTCATTACCGGGCCGAACTTTTTTTTCGTTGCTTTCACGTAGCCTTGCTTTATAAAACTGCTCAAAGCTTGCACCGAAAGCTGCCTTTCGGGGCTCATAGCTGGCCCCGGGCCAGGCAAAGGCCAGCAAGCTATAGGTAAGAAGCAGCACAGTGAAACCAATGGTGGCTTTTTTCAGTAGATTCATGACAAGCTCATGACTAATATTATGATACTATTCAAAAACGGCTAGTCAAGACGAGCTGCAGCTCGTTTTGTCTAGGTTTTTAGGTATTGACAGTATGCGATTCGTGAATATCACGAATCGTAGAAATGTTTGAGGGCATTTTAGGCTTTTACCCACAGGCTTACAGCCGCTTTATCAACATTCTGTTGATTCTGCTGGTATTATTCTATTTTATTCCCCTGCTTAAGAAAGATAAAACATTTTCAAATGTTGCCTACTATTTACTGGGTGCGTTCTTTTTTCATTTTGGTTATCTTTTTACCTTTATTATTAACGACCCCATGGGCCGTCTTGGTACCTGCCTGGCTATTATGGCCCCCTTTGGCATGGCCTTCATGCTGCAGTTTGCCTATGATTTTCCGGTTAAGAGCTTTCAGCGCGAGAAGAGAATTGTTTTTGTTGTTTCAATGGTGCTTTGTGCGATTGCGACCGCCGAATATTGGTTCGGGGTCTTTACTTCAGAGTTTCGCCTGAGTCAGACAGGCTATGTGTCTCATTACATAAGCAAGCTTGGGCCCCCAGTGAGCGTTGCGATACACTTTATGACCCTGTTGGTACTTTATCGCCAGTCTCGCCTGGTAAAAAAGAACTACGATAAAGAGCTCGATTACCGGGGCCCTCTGAATTTTGCTAATCTGGTATTAATTGAGTTTTTTACCTCGTTGATCGTTTATGCCTACCTCTACTTTATACAGCCCACCTTCTTTATTCATTCATTGATTAACCTGACAACGTTCGTAGTACTCGCTGGTTATACCATCATACTACTGAAGTATTCGCGTAAATTCATTTCGATGACCCGCAAGCTGATCGGGCTGCTGTTGATGATCAGCCTGCTCTGCTTTAACCTTTTCGGCTTCTTTTTCATGTACGAAAAGCTTTCAGCTTTTGATCAAAAGGCAGAGAATGCCTTTAAAGTCTATATGCAGAATAAAGAGGTTATTCAGGTCATGGCCCCTGAATATATTTACAATATTACTGAAGGCACCTATGAGAAAGACAAAACTGCCGTGCATGAGCACCTGAATCGTTATCTCAATTTTGAACAGTTCAGGCTAATTCAGCGCTTCATTTTCTATGGCACCGACCAGGGCTATGTGCAATACCAATGGCCCTATGAAAATAAAGGGTATCTGGTAGGCTTTAAAGAAGAAGCCTACCGAGCGGCCATGCACAGTGCTACCTTGAATTTGGTACTGCTATTATTGGTTTTTCTGGTCCTCGTTGCTGCTTTGTTTCCCATGCTGGTTAACAACGGCATCTTACATCCTGTGCGAAATCTGGTTGAATCGATTCAGGCCATCACATCGATTGAGAATAGGCAACCGTTTCACGGCCGCGAAAGTGAAATTGAGCTTTTATCTGATTCGATGAGCTTTCTGCAAAGCTCAATGAGAGACTACCAGACCCTGCAGGAAAAATACCAGGAGCTTCAAGACAAATCTGAGGGCTCAAAGAAAACCGATAGCCCTGACATACACTCACCTGCGGTGATTGAAAAGGTTAAAGAAGTCAAAGTGTTTATCGATCAAAATTATCATTATGATCTTTCGCGAGAGGGGCTAGCAGCCAGTGTCAACCTGAGCGTATCAAGCCTGGGTAAGGCTTTCAAGTTTCAGCATAGCAAAACTATTCGCGAATATCTTAATTCTCTACGCATTGAACACAGCTGCACTAAGCTCAGAGAAACTGATGAACCTATTATTATGATCGCCTACCAGGTAGGTTTCGAATCGCTACGAACATTTAATCGCGCTTTTCGCAAAGAAAAGTCATGCAGCCCTACTGAATACCGTGGTTCTTTTCAAGACATTGCTTGAGCTGGCCATTTTGAGTTTTATCTCGTATTGACCAGCCCGCGCCGGGCATATTTGTTAATGTAGATTAACAAGTTGTGAAATAAACCCCGTATGAACGAAGTATTGTTTTATCCTCAGGCATTTGGCCGAATCAGCTGCATTTTATTCCTGGTGCTGGTTTTGTGTTACGTGATACCTTTGCGTCGCCAGGGGGGCATTTTTCAGAATATTGGTTACTACCTGGTTGTTTCGCTGTTGTTTCATCTGGGCTACCTGTTTACTTTTGCGATCAATAGCAAACTGGCCATTTTTGGCCTGTTGCTTGCGTCCATAGTTCCCCTGGCACTGACTTTCATGCTCAGGTTTGCCTATGAATTTCCTATTCGTAACTTTGGTAAAGAGAAGAAAATTGTGACCACCATTGCCATGGTACTGAGCATTGGGGCCATGGCCGAGTTTATCATAGGGGTAAGCCTTTCGCAGGTTCATCTGACACCCACCGGCTATGTTTCAACATACACGAGTAAAGCCATACCAATGGTGGCTGCCCTTATACATATCGCAAGTGTAACAGTTTTTTTCAGGCAATCGCATTTTGTTAAGGCAAACTTTGATCAGAAAATTAACTACCGCGGGCCCCTTGGCTTTGCAGTTCTCGTCTTAATTGAGATCATGGCATCGTTCGTAATCGTAGCCTATTTCTTTTTTATCAGGGCCGATTTTTTCATTCACTCGGTTTTGAACATCTTATTTTTTCTCATCGCTGTCGCTTACGGCATTGTCTTATTTAAATACACGCGCCGACATGTATCGATGACATTCAAGCTGATTGGCCTCTCGGCCACGATTACGCTGCTTTGCTTCAATGTTTTCGGATATTTCTTCATTCAAGAAAGACTGACCCAGTACAGCAGCCAGGCGAAACAGGCCCTGGTTGGTTATCTGAAGCATGGCGCAAATAGCCAGTTCAAAAAACCCCTTTATATCTTTGAAAGGGGTTCAGGCGAATTTGTGACCGGTGATATTAGGCCAGTAATTCCCATCTCGAAATATACCAGCGATAATCGCACCCTGAACCGCGAAAATGACCAGAATATCTTTGTTTTTCAAGAGAAAAGCTATGTTCAGCTGCAATTCTTAGTCGATAAACGCTGGTATCTAATCGGCTTCGATGAGCTAGAATACCGCCAGCTAACCCATTCAGCCACTATGAAAATGGTCTATCTGCTGTTGGCCTTTCTCGTATTGCTGGCAATTATTTTTCCTCTGCTAGTGAACAAAGGCATTCTGCACCCGGTGCGTAACCTAATCGACACGGTACAATCAATTGTGTCGATCGAACAGCGGGGTGGCCTACGGCGCAATCAGAATGAACTCGCTCTGCTTACCAAGTCAATGCATTACCTTGATCAGTCGATGCGCGAATACCAGACTTTGCAAGAGCGCTACCTTGAGCTTGAATCGCGGGCCCTCGGTCGACGTCGCAGCAACGGTAGTAAGCATGATGCACCGCACTCACCCCAGGTCATGGTTAAGGTTGAAAAGGTTAAGCTTTTCATTGATGAGAACTTTACCTTTGATCTTTCGAGAGAGGGCCTGGCCTCAAGTGTCAATATGAGCGTTTCAAGCCTGGGTAAGGCTTTCAAACATGTCACAGGCAAGACAATTCGCGACTATCTGAACGAGCTTCGAGTCGAAAAGAGCTGCAAAATGCTGGTCGAAAGCGATATGCCGGTGATCGATATCGCCTACCAGGTTGGCTTCGAATCTCTACGCACCTACAATCGGGCCTTTCGCAAACTAATGACCTGCAGCCCCTCAGAGTTTCGCAACCGCCAACAGGCAGTCTTGGCCAAGAGCCAGCCATTTTGAGAAAATCATTCTTGTTTTGAGTTTCTGGGCGTATCAGTGGGGTTCGAAAGGGCGTCAGGGTTGGGTAGCTCGGGGCGTTTAAATGAGGTGGTGTATTATTTTTTTCGATGAAATACAGAAATTAAGGGTTTAACCAGCCATTTTGAGCTATCACTCGATTTGGCCAGCCCACACGAAGCCAATTTAGTACCCTATCATTGCCCGGGGGAGATACCAAACTGCGTGACTGCAAAGGTAAGTGGGCACTGCCTCAAACAAACAAACTTATTCTCTCCTCATATTTTTGAAGGATGCTTTTCTATGCTCAAAGGTCTGCTAAAGTCTAATATATTGCGCGCTGCACAAGTGGCAACTTTTTTGTGCTTCGCAACATCGGGGGTGATGCCCTACGCTAATGGTGACCCGGCCCAAGATTTGGTCGTTTCTGGCGTAGTTGAACTGGCGCCTCTGGTAAATAACACGTATCCTATCCAAAATTATCATGTATTTCGCTCGATTCGAATTCTCAACGGTGGTGTTCTAAGAACTCAGGGCTCGGGTGACCTCTACATTAAAGTCATCGAAGATTTCACTGTCGATGCGGGTGGCCGCATCGACCAGGATTATCGAGGTTCAGGCACGGGCATACCTGCCTGGTATGGGGTAACAACTTACCCCCAGATAGGCCCTAACGTGCAAGTGGGCGGCTCTGCAGGCACCGCCGGTGGCAATGGTGGCAATGTTGGCGCTCATGGCGATAACGATGGTGAAAACGGTGACCCGGGTCAGACAGGTGGCACCGGCGGCAGCGGTGGCGGCGTCATGATCGGTGGCACTGCTGGTGGTAATGGTGGTCGCGGTGGCGACGGTGGCCGTGGTAAAAGCGGTCAAGGCGGCGGTGGGGCTACACCATCTGGTGGCGCTGGTAGCAACGGTGGCAGCGGCGGCGCTGCTACTACCGCAGGCTCGATGATCTACATCGAAGCTAAAACATTCACCCTCAATGGCAACATAGAAAATCGTGGCCAAAATGGTTTGGCTCCTGGTGGCCCGACCGCAAATGGCGGTA
>CAZHLC010000015.1:5485-17272 GCA_964532545.1 uncultured Leptospiraceae bacterium
GTGGGGGTGGAATGGGCGGCCCCCTCGCAAATACTCCCATCGGTTTTTTTATCGCAAAAGGTGGCCGAGGTGGCGGTGGTGGCCACGCCACTACGGTTTTCGTAACTGCAGGCTCTGGTGGCGGGGGCGGTGGCGGCCTCGGCGGCCATGGTGCGCCCTCAGGCGGTGGCGGTGGTGGAGTTGTTTTCATCAAGGCCCCAGATGTCAACATTGCTGCAGGTAACCGCATTTTCATCAACGGCGGCAACGGCCGCGCGCCAGTAGCAGATTACTTCAACAAAAACGGCTTTAATGGTTCAAGTGGTGCCCTGTACCCCGTTGCCGGCCACTCAGGTGGCGGTGGTGGTGGGGGTGGCGGCGCCGGCGGCAACGGTGGCGCCAGCGGTCGTGGTGCCGATGGCCCAATTACCATTATTCACGACTCTGAGTTAACTGGCGACAATCTGGGTATCTACACTGGTGGCTTTGGCCAACAGATCGTTGATGCCTATATTGAAAACAATACCGGTGGCCAGAGTCAGACACCACTGATTACTTCATATTCATTAACCGGCAACCTGCAAGATACGGTTCATGTGCAAAATGGCTGGCTTAATCAGTTTGGCGCCTGGCGCATTTCGGTATCAGATCCGGCAGTGTTGCCCTGGCTTGAGGTTGATGGCGTGCGTCTCAATTTCACAAATTCACAGATTGCCCCGCAGTTTCACGATATTTCAACCGTTCAATTC
Organism: uncultured Leptospiraceae bacterium; assembly: GCA_964532545.1. GTDB lineage: Bacteria > Spirochaetota > Leptospiria > Turneriellales > CAZHLC01 > CAZHLC01. The sequence goes on from CAZHLC010000015.1 coordinate 6,214, forward strand.
GGCATGACTTCTACCACATCACCAACCGAAACTATTGCCAGCCCCCTTGAACTTTGCCTTAACCCCCTTTTAAGCTGCCCTACCAGCCAGCAGATTGCTGAGACCAATTTCTTTTTAACCAGCGGCGGCACCGTTGCCAACATGAACTGGTACCAGGCGACACCTAAGCTGCACGCTTCAGCCCCCTGGCAGGTGTTTTCGCTTGAAGATGGGGTGCGCTATGCCAGAATTCTGGTGTCGACCAGAGCAGCCAAAACCCGCATTAATAACCTTGCCATACCGCTTGACCAATATGCGCCCTGTGACGATGCCAACCATGTCTGTCTGGTAGACGTATTCGACTCAGCCAGTAACAAGAAGAACATCGATGGGGGCACTTCGGCCCTGAACAATCTTGATTTCAATTTCAAGCTGCTTCTGGGTGACGGTCAGGGCTCTGGCATTATGACCCCGGTGAATTCGTTTGACAACAATGTGCGCTTCTTTTTGGCAAAGCAAGAGAATACTGTGCTGCGCATCGGCAGTGGCCAGAATTTGAACGTGGCCGATGCAAATCAGTTACGCGATAAGAGCTGCAAAGAGCTGCTGGGAAGTGGCGGCTATTGGCAGGGGGTGGCTGGTGAAACCCTCGATTTTCAGTATTCTTTCAATGCCGGTGTGGGTGGTTATGTCATCGACACCGCTTCGAACGGTGCCCAGGTCAAAACCAAGGCCTTAGACCTTCTGGGTAATTGCGGCGGTAATCCCTGTAATGATGGCACTCTCTGGTTAATTGGCTGCGTCTACGACAACGCGGGCAACAGCAGTCGCATCATTGAGCAGGCAAACACCCAGTTCTGGACTGGTGCAGCCCCGGCCAAGTACAACGGTCACGCCCACCCGGTTGCCATGGCTGAATTCAGTGCTACTGACGCTGGTAACAATCACCCCACCAACAGAATTGCCGCGGCCTACCTGCCAGCTCTCAAGCACCGCATATTTGTTGATGGGCCGGGCCTCGATGTCGTTTCGGCCACCTGCGCCTCAGACCCCTGCATTCATGAAGAGTTAAGCCCCAGACCAGCCTACGAGCTTGCTACAGAGGGGGCCAGCCCATTACGCATCGCCTACTCTCCGGTCGGTAACACCAGCGGTAATACCATCAGAGTGGGCATCAAGCTGCCCTTTGACAACTCGGGTATTCGCCGGGTACATTACAAACTCTCAAATGAAGTGCACCCAGTGCCTACAACCGGCGCTCAGCTGGTTGAAAAATCAGCTGCCACCACCGCTGATTGCGCCCTGGTTGTTTCAGCGAACAACAGCGCTGATGGGGGCAGCAGGCCAGCCGACTGGGTTAACTTCTGCTTTGATATTCCGGCGGTCTCGGGCACCAATTTGAACATCTGGCTCGAAGACAATGCGGGCAACATCAATCACCCCATTGGCGTCGACCGCCGCCTGACTTTCGTCGATAATGTTCCCCCCAGTAGCCCCTTTGATGTTCTGGTAGACGTTTCTACCGGTAACACTACCCCCACCTTCACCTGGGAGCCCAGCGTAGATCAAGGCGGTGTTGACAGCTACGAAATCTGCTATTGGCAGGTAGACCCTGGTTTTGGCTACTCTGAATTGCTGGCAATGCAGGCCGGTGTTTCGGCTATTCAGTGCCCTGGCCCTGCTCAACTTTCGGGCAGCCCCGGGTTCAAAACCAATGCAATCGCCCATGTGAATGGTGTTCGCCAGTCATTTCAGTTTAATGGGGTGAATACCCTGCCAGCCGGCTTCTGGCATATGGCGATTTTTGGCAAAGATGCTGCAGGCAACTATTCAACGCCATCACTGCTGGTTAATTACGGTGCAGCCAGCAGTGCGACCCGCCTTGATTTCGTAAACGCTAAGAGCGGTGTCTCACCAGAGACAGGCTCAAGTGGCGATTATACCTTCAAGGTTCTCTACACAGACGTTAATAACAACCAGCCCACCGAGACTCTGTTGTTTGTTGATCATAACGGTGACGGCAACTACTCTGCAGCAGAAACCTACTCAATGGCCAAATCAACTGACGAGAATGATGCTAACGATAACAGCTATACCAACGGTGAGATTTATACAATCAAGGTAACGCTTAACTACTCGAAAGAGACCAAAGGCACCGTCAGGTACAAGTACCGTTTTCGTAATACCCTGAACCTCGCGGTAGACGGGCCAGCCAATGGTAACCCTACTATCGATAACTCGATCTTGTTAGACCCCTATGATCTAAATTCTTTTGCCGGAATGATGCAGATTCGTAACAACGTGGCCAAGCCTGGCGCCGGCCAGCTGCCCACCTTTCTTCTTAAACCGCCTGCCGGGGCAGCTACAGTTTCAGTTCATATCTATGACAACAACAGCCGCCTGATCAAGAAGGTGCTTGATAATGTCAGCTACAACTCAAGCCACCGTTATGTAAGGTGGAACTTGACAAATCGACGGGGTCGCAAAGTGCCCAGCGGTGTCTATAACGTAGTCTATTTCTACTCATCTCAGCAAAACGAAACCAGGAAAGTCATTGTCATAAGATAATGAAAAAGCTGCTTTTATTATTTCTCTGCCTGCTCACAGCCCCTTTGCTGTGGGCCAACGGCAGCCTGCTGCTGCGCGACTTAAACACAGCCAACCGGTCATTGCGCGGCGGTGCGGTTGCCATTGAGGGGCGCCCTCAGTATTCGGTTTCGAACCCGGCTTTGCTGAATGGGCTGCAGGGATATATGCTGAGCTCATCATTTCAGCGTGGCTCTTTTGATAACAACTATTCTTCGCTCTTCGGTGCTTTTAAATACAACGACCGGCCATTTGCCATTACCAGCAATGTGTATTTTCCCCAGGCAATAGACAGCATCTCTGACGAAGGCGACAACCTGGGCAGTGTCAGCTTTTACGAGTTCACATTTGGCGCCCAGACCGCTGAGCACTTCAAACTGAAAAAGCAGAGCATCTTCTTTGGCTATGGGGCCAAGGTGTATTACACAAGGCTTGAGAACTTCAGCTCTTACAGTCTGAGCACCGACCTGGGTCTGATGATGCCTTTTAATCTTTCGGCCCTGCGATTTTTGCCCACCCATGACAGCAAAAACATAAGGCTGGGGGTGAGCCTCAACAATTTAGGTACACCCATTAAATATGATCAGCAGTCTGAGGCACTGCCAACAGCCCTGAATTCTTTCGTGGCCTATAAATTTGCCCAGAAACGTCACCATGCAGCCCAGTTTATCACCGGGGCCCGCTACTACCTTTTCTCAACCGCAGTGCTTACTTCGAACTTTGAGCCGTCTGCGGCCTTTGAATATGAATATTTTCGTATGCTGTCGGCTAGGGTGGGGCTTGCCTATGAAGATTCTCGCATGGTGCTTTCATCAGGCATCGGGGTCAGCTACAATATCAGGGGCAACTATCAGCTTGATCTTGACTACGGCTATCAGCCAACCACCAGCCTGGGTGACGAGCATTCGGTGACCGTGGCGGCCAATATGAAGTTTCGCGACTTCAACGAGAAAGCAGGCAACATCGGGGCAAGCCAGCGTACGCTTGAAAAAGACCTGAACACCGATATCATAGCCATTCTCAACGATGGCATTAAGCAATATGCCCTTAAGCATGGCAACAATCCCCAGCGTATCGAAGAGGTAGTTCCTTTTTTGAAGAAATATGGCCTGACCTCGATGCCAACTTTGCTGGCAGGCGAGATATCTTACGACCCGGCAATTGGCCATGTTATGATCATAGACTCAAAGGGCTCAAAGTACGAAACAAAGATAACCCTGGTCGATGGTTCGCATGTGCGTTGCAACATCGTCGGCCAGACCAAGAACGCATTCACTGTTGAGCATGAATTTGGCACTATGACGCTGAATAAAAATCTAATCGCAGATATCAGTAGCACCAGGCTGAATAATCTCGATAAGCAAATTCTGAATACGGTACAGGGGTATATCGACCGCTACAAAACGATAAACGGTAAATACCCAGAATCAATTGCCCAATTGCGCACTTTTATGGCTGGGCTGGGGGTTGAGAGAATTCCCGAGCCTACGATGGGCAACTTCTTCTATCAAAAAAACCGGGGTTCGTTGATGATTATTAAGAACAATAAGCTGGCGGCCCAATCAAAGGTAACGATCAGGCGTTCAAAGAGCGCCGCACCAGGCGCCGGAACGCCACAAAATAACACAGCTAAAGAAGATGTATTTTCTATAGATGAATGAGACAATTCGAGCAATTTCCCGGTTTGGCCAGACGAAATGCTCATAAAGGGTTAAAATTGCAATATTAGTGGGGGATTACAGGGGAGATGAAAAGAATACTAAATCTAATGGCGGGCTATTGCCTGCTGGCACTGACCACGACAGGCTGTAAGCAGAACCATCAGGCAGTGAGCGATGAAATTTTAAGTCTGGCAGACTGCGAAAACGCCTATAAAGCAGAGCTTCAATTTAGAGGCGCCGTTGATAACCTGGTTTGTGCAAGTGCATTTATTGACCAGGATGCACCTGTCAGCTTCAGCTTTCCTGCCAGCTCGAATGCCTCAAATTACCCCACCCAGGTAACCATTACAGCCAATGAAGACAATGCTTCAGTGTATTTTACCAATGATGGTAGCAGCCCTTCAGAGAGCTCAACCGCCTATACTGCCCCTCTGGCCATCGCTGTCGATACCAGTCTGCGCTATTTTGCAGTAGATAGCCGGGGTAATACCGAAGAGGTAAAACTTAACAGCTATACCAGAGACGCCAGCCTGCCCCAGGTTGCTCTGTCAAATCTCAGCACTGCCTACCTCAGTGGCAGCACCACAACGACCATCGATGTAGATACAGACATTACCGCCGATTATCAGGTTGAATTAGAAGGTAATGGTTCTCTGGGTAGCGGAACGACCCTCGAAACTGGTATTTTGCCTGGTGGCATTACCCGGCAGGTAACAGTTAACGGCAGCGCCCTGTTAAACGGGGTGAACCAACTTTACGTCTACGTAACCCGCGAAGGCAAGACGGCCTATACTTCGTTTTACCTCTACCGAGATGATAAGCCACCGTTTGTTCAGGCCACCCCAGATGAGGGTACTTTCAATTATACGCCAAACGTCGCTCTTTTTACCATTGAAAAATCCAACATCTACTATACGAACGATGGTTCAACCCCTACCACCGCCTCGAACCTTTATACCGGACCGATCTTAATAACCGCGCCAGCCATACCGGGTACGCCAACAATTTTAAAATACTTTGCCGTCGACAACTCGGGCAATGCCAGCGATGTAGCTACCAAGAGCTTTAATGTCGACCTGGTTGCCCCTACCATCACCCTTGGTGTGGGGGTACCTGGCGATGGGGTAGATTGCCCTTACAATGACGGTACCAACGAATTTGTCAATGAGAGTGCATCTTGCATTATCACATGGCAGGCCTCAGAAGAGGTAGATTACTCAGTAGAAATTGGTGGCTCATCTTTCGGGCAGGGAACAGTAATCGACAGCGGCACCTCACTGGCAGCAAGCACCAACCGGGTTTCAACTTTCAATGTTCCTGTGGGCATGGCCGAAGGCATCAAGCTGATTCGCATATATGCCCGTGACTCAGCCAGTAATACCGGCGTGAGCGTGCTCTCAATCTTTGTTGATAGCTCGGCCCCCCAACCCCGCGTTTTTGCCCCTCTGGCCGACTGGAGCATTAAGTCGCTGGGTGCGAATAATGTAACCTTTCAGTGGTCTGATGAAAGCGCTACAGAAACGGCTGCCCAGGGCAGCGGTGTTGATGAATATGAAATTGAAGTCGGTACAGATTTCATATTTGCAACATCGACTACCTCAGGCACAGCCTTTACTGACTCTCCCCAGACAATTTCTACGCCCGGTATTTATTACTGGCGGGTTCGCTCACGCGACTATCTCGGAAATTTTTCGCCTTATTCAGCCGTACGCACACTCTATATCGGGCGGGCAGCCTCTGATGTTGATGGTGATAACCTTGAAGATCTGTTGGTGGGCGACCCCGGCTTCTCAAGCTCAAGCGGCCGGGTTCATCTTTATGCCGGGGTCAATACCTGCCCGGGTACCTGCAACACCACCCCTAAGATTACTATCAATGGTAATGACAGTGGTGGCCAGTTTGGCTCAAGCGTGGCCATCATTCGAGATACTAACGGTGCAAGTTCTGCCGATATTCTAATTGGTGCCCCCTCGGCAACGGTGGGTAGCTTTCCTAACGCGGGTAAGGCATTTCTCTTCTATGGTGAACAGCTTGATGCCAAATGTGCATCGACCTACCCCTGCACCTTAAGCAGCACCAATGCTGATGTGACTTTCTCGGGGCAAACCAACGGCGACCAGCTGGGCAGCACAGTGTCTTCTGCTGGTGACTTGAACCAGGATGGTCTGGGTGATTTTGCCATTGCTTCGGTAGGGGCAACTGGCTCAGCTATTGGCTCTGGTGTGGTGGGGGTCTATTTTGGGGCAGCCAGCGTTTCTACCAGCCCAAGCGTTACCATTAATGGCGCCCGGGTTTCGGGCCAGTTTGGCCAATCAATTTGCCATGCTGGCGATATGAACGGTGATGGGGCTTCTGACCTGTTCGTGGGTGAGCCCCAGGGCGATTCACTTGCCGGTGCAAACACCGGGGTGGGCTACCTTTATCATGGCGGCTCTGGTTTTGACTCAAACTACGACGTTATCATGTTCGGCTCAGAGAACTCGAACAGCGGCTTTACTTCAAGCTGCGCCAGAGCCTACGACATTGATGCCGACGGCTATGAAGAGATCATTCTGGGGGCTTCGACCGATCCCTCGTTTGGATTTAACTATGGCAAAGCCTTTCTCTTCTATGGTGCAGCCAGCCAGTTGACGGTGCCTGGCTACCAGTTTCAGGCCGGAGGGGCGTTGGGTTTGGCCGGCTCAGCAGTTTTGGGCCTTTGCCAGAATCTTGATAATAGAGCTGACTTATTCATGGCCGTTCCGGGCACCGTGGTAGGTCTGGGTGAGGCCCTCTATCTCTTCAATGGTTCAAGCCTCACCAACCCAACAACCAGTGGCACCCCAACTAATTCGGTAAATATCACCAAGTATGATGCAGCCCAGGCCATGCAAACAAGCAGCATGGCCGTCTGGGGTGACCTTGATTCTTCAGGTCAAGATGTCTTTGCTGTGGGCGACTTAACCGCCCAGCGGGTGTACGTCTATCGGGGCAGCTCTGCCAGCCGGGTAACTATAAACGCACCGGCTGGCTCTGCCCAGTTCGGTGCAAGCTTGAGCGGTCGCCCGTAATATTGAAGGTAAAACATGAAAATTGAAAAGTACATATTAAAAACCATCAAAAAAACAACGTTGTTGCTGCTCACGGCTATCGTAAGCGGGCCGCTATTTTCTTATTCTTCTTCGACAAAGATTTCGACTGCCAATGCCAATGGGCAATCGGTTTCGACCATTAACAGCCTTGATACCAAGATACGCCTCAAGGGTTCGGCCGAATTCTGCGTCAACCCTGGTCATACTTCAGGCAGCTACCAGTTTCAGTTTCTTATTTTGAACTCAAGGGGCCAGGTAGCATATACCTATAGCGGTCCCAAGAAATCATTTCCCTCGGTGGGGCAGAACATTAGCTTTTCGAAAGAGGTTGATACTTCTGAGTTCTCATCAGGCCTTGGCTTATATCGGGTAAAAGTTTTTTACAAAGAGTTCTACTCAGGCAACACCACTACCGACAGTGCTGAAAAACAGGTCTTCTTCAACACGAACACCGGCAGCACCCAGATCAGGCGAACCGCATTGCTGCAACCAGCAAATGAAGAAAGCATCTTAGATAAATTCCCCTATTTTGTGTGGAACCCGCCTCACCCGAACCTTAAACTTCGTTATACCATCTGGGTCAGCGAAAACAAAGATCCACGCACAAATTCTATGTTTATAAAGCGAAACATTCGAGACGTGCGGGTTAGATACCCCCTGGCTGCCCAGGCCTTCAAAGTAGGAAAAACCTACTACTGGCAGGTTCTGGCGCTCGATGAAAATAACCAACCGATAGGGGGCACTGACGGTTATTCAAAAGTTTTCAGTTTTCAGCTGTCAAACACCTTGCTGAGAGAGGTCGAGTTACGCTACCCGGTTGAAGAAGCTCTTACCCAACCAAACGTTAAGTTTTCTTATGAAGCCAATAACATCAGTAAGTACCGCATAACCATTGCCAACTCTGAAAGCCTTAAAGAACCCATCTGGGTAAACGAAACAGACAGTACTGTGATAGATGTGCCCATCGAGAGCGTCATTGGCAATATTCCGCAGAACACTTTTTACTGGCAGGTCGAGGGTTTCGACTCACTCGATGAGCTGGTCGCTATTTCAAAGACGGCCCCCTTCACTATAGGGGCCATGAAGAAAGACAACGTTTCAAAAGAAGAAGCTAACGGCGAGAGCGGCCTGAAAGGAACCGTACGCAATCTGTTCAATGAGAAGCTCGACAAGGTTTATGTCGTGGTTGCCAAAGACCTGAAAGGCCTCACTGACCAGACAGAGAACAAGGCCAGAACCATGGTTAGCATGTTTGGCGACCCGGCCAGAATCAATGGCAAAGATCATGTGGTTACCTCGGGTGCGGTAACCCTGCTTTCTGATGCGAGCGGCAACTATAACACACCAGTATTACCCGGAGAATATCAGGTTGCCATATATAAAGATAATTATGTACTTTTTACAAAGAAAGTAACCATACAACCCAAAAAGTATCTGCGTCTTGATGCCTTTTTGATACCGGTTTTTGGCTCTGTCGAGGGTAAGGTTATCGACCTTGATGATGGCACCCCCGTAAGCGGGGTTACCGTTGGTTTTCGCGCCCAGTTCAACTACCAGGAGACAGTAACCAGCGAGACCGGCCGCTATGAGATTCCTAAACTTATTAACGGCAAATATACGATCGAAGTCAGCAAATCACCCAACTACAAAGAAATCATGCAGCCCAATTTCATTATCAAAGGCGATCGTCGAACTCAGAATTTCCGCATTGAGAAAATTAAAGCGGGCAAAATTGCAGGCCGGGTTTTTACCCAGAAAGAAAACCCATTGGCTGGTGCCAGACTTTCAATTCTACCTATGAATGTCAGTGGGCGTATTAAATCAGGGCGCCTCGATGGCGAAGCTTTTACCCGTAACTCGGGTAATTATGAAATACCAGATCTGCGCATTGGCCTGTATAAAATAATCTGTGCAGCGCCTGGCTTTCCTGAAGTTACCAAGTACGCAAAAATAGAATCTGGCCAGACGACCAACATCGATTTCAATATGAACGATATCGAGTGGAAAGTTTCAGGCCGGGTCTTAGATCAAGATGGCAAACCACTTAAGTTTGTACAGATAAGCACTGACACCAATGCCGGGGCCAGACCCGTATACACTGATAATGGCGGGGCTTTTGTCTACCCCCTGAAGAACGGTACCTATGATCTTGCCTTCTATAAGGCCGGCAAAAACATAGAAAGCCGCCGCATTAACGTTAAAGATGCCGACCTTGGTATCAGCGACACCCGCCTTTTCAATTCATATTCATTTCTAAATGTCAAAATAGAAGCCGCCTCAAAGCTCATCAAGGGTTACCGCCTGAAGCTTATGCCGGGTAACCATACGATTAAACCCGGCAGCGACGGCACCATCAGTCAGCACCGCCTACCCGGTGATACCGAGTATCGAGTCACGGTCGAGCTTGATGATGAGAAACTGGGTATCAAACCTTTTAATTACTACATGGCGGGCGGTGAACAAATCAACCTGAACCTGCAGGCCCGTTCTTTCGTCACCCTCAAAGGCAAAGTTATCAATTCTGCCAGAGATGCAGTTTCAGGTGTGAAAATTGAAAATCTCAATTCTGGCGAAACCATGGTGACTGGCGGTAATGGCCTTTTCAGCTTCAGGCTGGTTTCACCTCCTGAAGGCGTCGCTCATAAGCTGTTGCTGCGTCATGACACCTACCAGGCCTTAGAGTTCAGCACTGCCAACCTTGTAGATAACACCATTACGATTACTTCGCAACGTGAAGCCCTGTCGGCATCACTCTACAAAAAATATCTTAAAGAAATTGAGGCAGTCAGCTCAGGGGGCGACACAGTTAAAAAAGGTTTTGACGAAAAGATGAAAAAGCTTAAGGCTGATGTAGATGGCTATAAAAAAGAGGTATCGTCAAAACAGCTGAATGAGGCAACAGATAAGCTTGCTGATACCGTTGAAGATATGGGTTCTTTGGTTGACTCAATTGATACCGGTGACGTTGAGCGAGCCCTGAAGCTGCTTGAATCTGGTGCAGCCTTTCAGCTTGAAACCTCAAAGCAGCTGAACAACTTCAAGGCATTATCAGGGTTCAAAGCAAACCAGCTTCTTGCTGAAGCCAACGGCCTGAGCCTGCTGGCCAGCTCAAATTTGCAGCCCCCTTCAGAATATAAAGTTATTCAAAGGCGATACCAAGCTGATAAGGCCATGGTTGAGCTCGATATCAACAAGCTTGATGAGGCCATTAAAAAAGCCACTGCTGACTTTAAAAACACAATTTCAGGCACGCAAAAAGAGTACCAAGAACTTCAGACAGCAATACAGAGCGCTACTGCCAATGCTGTAAGTGCAGAAACCAATACCCAAAAAAAGATTGATGACTACTTTGCAACCTCAGCAAAACTGCTGGCAGCTCTTGAGGGTCTTGACCTGCCTGATGGTGACTACCGGGCCCAGTTGATTGCTTTGCAGAAAGAGAAAACCCAGTTTCGCCAGAAAATTGCAGATGTAATCAAGGGGCTGCAAGGCATCGGCGATAATCTTGAAGAAACCCACCTTGCCTTCGGTGCCTTCACCACGCATCGCCATGACACCAAACCCAATGTAGAACAGCAGGCCGATCAATTTTGCGATCAACCAACCCTGAGCGAGACCGCCCGGCAAGTTGAACGCCAACACAAAGCCGGAAACCAACAGGACTGTGTCGACAATATGGGGACTGATTCTGACCCCATATTGTCGACACAGTCCTGTTGGTTTCCGGCTTTGACTGTGTCGACAATATGGGGACTGATTCTG
>CAZHLC010000016.1:0-12070 GCA_964532545.1 uncultured Leptospiraceae bacterium
CCGCAATGGCAGCCTGCGCTTTGTGTATTTTGCCGATGCGGCCAAAATTCGCAATGAAGCCGAGTCTGCCCTTTTAAAGTCACTTGAAGAGCCCCTGCCACATACACACTTTGTGCTTTCAGTCGGCGATGATTCTCTGGTGAAAGATACCATCAAGTCGCGCTCGATCATTGTTCCTTTTGTTGAGAAGATAAAGCGTGAAGAAATCTCACCCGACCCATGGCAGCGTTATTTCTATCTCAGTGCTTTCGAAGGTTCAGAAGGTATGAATCTGATGAAAAATGCCGGTTACCTTGAGATGCTCAAAGAAGCCTATGATAATCTACAGTTTTCAAATAAAGATTTTCTTATTTTTGACCAGTTTGGCCCGCAGATTCTGAAAAAGAAATTTTCAAAAATCACTCAAGAGCAACTGGCCCAGGTGATGAAGGGGTGTTTGATGCCTCTGTTTTTTTCACTGCGCGATGCCGCTATTGAAGGCCATGGTGCTACCGAGGGCCCTCTTCGCCTCGCCATTGAAAACAAACAGCGTGTGTTAAGACTGTTTTATATTCTGGTTGATTATTTTAAAAAGCTCGATACCCGCTACTTTGGTACCCGTGTACCAAACCTCAACGTGGTATACTATGCCTTTCTCTGCCGTTTTCAGGCCTTTTGGGCCAGCTAGATTTTACTGCAGGCGATAGCCCAGATAAATAGCCAGTACCCCGGGCACCATAAAAAGTAAGATCTTGATTATGTAGGGGTCGCGGCGGCGAAACAACCAGTCAAAAACTCCCGTAGTGAGGGCAGCAAGGCAGGTAACAAAACCCGTAAGAAAAAGGTTAAAATTCAGCTGGTAGACCGACCAGGCCAGGCCGCCGAGGGCTGCGCTGTCAACGATATCCCACAGAGAGGGGCGGGCGAAAAATGAGCGCAGATAATCAACAAGGGTCTGGTAGATGATACGCGGCCGGCGTAGAAAATAGTTTTTTAGCAGTTGCCAGTGGCTTTCTTCGGTGGTCTTGCGATCATCGTATTTGACCTGGCCCAGAAACTCGGTGAGAATGTCGTAGTTTCCGCCGATGATACCCAGCACTTCATTATCAGGCAGTGATGAGATTTCAAGGCTCAGATCAGAAAAGTATTCGTCAAGATTCAGGTACTTGTTGGTGGTGAGATCTTTTTCTTTAATAATCACCCCGTTTGAGATGATAGATTGAATGTTATTACCCAGGCGGGTATCGGCTGTGATACGAACCTGTTTGCGCAGGCGGTTGACTTCAACTTTGATGCGGTCACCCAGGGGTGAATTCAGCATATAAAGTTCAGGAAAATCTGACTCGCGGCCTCTGATATACGTCCACTTAAATCGCCCCTGCAGGCTTCTGCTCTGAATCTGGCTCATAGTGAACTATCGGCAGTTTTGGCTGGGCCGATAAGAACCTAATCTTGTTTAAGCCAGCGATAATAGGTCAGGGGAATCACCGGCCCATCATATGAAAAACTTTTAAACATAGTCTGCCACTGGGCTAGCTGGTCTTTGACCTGCTTCTGGTAGCTGCGACCATGGGCCAGATAGACGATTTTACAATGGGCCAGATGGTTTCTGGCCCAGCCCGCAGGTTTGATTTGCCCCAGATGCAGCACACAAATATGGCTAAGGTTCTGCTTCTGCTCTGTTACAAAGTTGCGCCAGTGGCTGAGCTCAGCCATCGCGGGCGCCTCAAGTGTTTTGATACGGCTATCAGGCCACTGGCCCAGTATAGTCTCGCTTTTGATAAAGGGGGCAGGCTCACCTCTAATCTGGTAGTGCCCATTTTCGATAATCTGGGCACCATAGACAAAGGCCCTGATGCCATTCTGGCTCTGGGGTATAAAAATAAACTGGCTAAAGAATAAAAGAAGAAGCAGAGGCAGCAACCGGGGAAAAAACCGCCGTGCCCGCAATATTTGTTTCTTAACAAAATAATAAAAAGCTATTGAGCTGCAGCCCAGTAGCGACACCAGCCACAGGCCGGTAAAGAGCTCATGTAAACGGGGAAATGTAAAGTGCCAGAGAGCAAACAGCCTCGCCGCCTGGTTAAAAAGAAAATCAAGAGCACCGAGGGGGTAGGCGGCCAGCGAGGTGAAGGGCAGTAACATGGTCAGCGCAAGGTAGATACTGCTGAGAGGCACCAACAGAAAATTGAAAAGCAGACTCATGGGATTACTATAACCGAAAAACAACAGAGACAATGGCAGGGCGGCCAGGCCTGTAGTGAGTGTCAGGGCGAGGTGGGCCCGCAGCGGTTCAAACTTGAAAATATAAATGCGGTAGAAAAACCCATAAAAAAGAATAATCGCGCCGGTAATGCTGAATGACAGAATAAAAGACAGTGAAAACGATGAGCCGGGCCAGAGCAGTTCGATAATGATTGCGGTGAGAAACAGAATGTTACCCGGGTGGGTACGATGATCGTACCACTTATTCAGCAGATACAGTAACAGAAAAAGAAAGGCCCGTACCAGACTTATTCTAAAATCAAGTAAGACCAGAAACGACAGGGCTGCCAGCAGCCCAACGATGCGACCCAGCTGGGGCCTTCTCAGCCAGTAAAATGGCAGAAAGAAAAATGAAAAAACCAGCCCCAGGTGCAGGCCAGATGCGGCAAACAGATGAGCAATGCCCATACGGCGGTAGAGAAAAAGCTCTGCAGGGGGCAGGGTACTGGTATCAGCCAGCAGAAAACCCTTTGCCAGAGAAGAGGGTGAGAGCTGCTGCAGGCTGTCTTCAACATGGTTTACTATACTGTTTCTGAGCTTTGAAAGCCGGCCTGACTCAGTACCGCTGATTTTTTGCAAACGGCAATAAGCCACAATACCCTGCAGCCTTTCAAGATGATTAAACAGGCTTTTTGCGGGTAGACTGCTGGGTGAGCAACTCAGGCTCACAGTGTTGACAGTCTTTATTTTTTTCAGTTGCCCTCTGGTAAGGCCGGTGATACGAAATTTACGTTTTTCTGTTTTGAGAATAAATGAGCGGGCCGAGTGCTTGTAGACTGAGCCTGCCAGTTTAATGGTTTGTTTTCGAACACTGTATGTCTCGCTGTGCAAGCTTCCCTGCCAGAAGCCGTAGCTCAGGCCCAGGCCCATACCCACGGTGGCCGAAATCAGCAGCAGTTTTTTTGAGCGCCGGTTGGCATCACGAAATTTATACCACCAATGCCAACCCAGAAGCCCCATTGCAGCGCTGCTGCAAAGATGGGTCAGGGCTGAGAGTTCACTAAAGCAGGCCAGATAGGCTGCTAAGAAGCACAGAAAGAAAAAGCCACCTGCCATGGGGTCATGACAGGCTCTTCTGGCTTTTCTTCAACTAATTCTTGCTGTTTTTACGTAGAAAAGCCGGAATGTTGAGATGATCTAAATTGGTCTCAAGATTAGGAAAATTAAAGCCCTGCTGCGAATATGAGTTAAAATTCTGCTCAGGCTCGTCTTGAGCGGTGGTGGGGTAGCCATCATCAGTGCCGGTTTTCTGTACCTGGGGATTTTTGAGATTATGAAACTGTTTGTTTTCTTCTTTCTCAATATTTGCCAGGGTGATGTCGTCTTTCTCTTGCAGCTGCTGGTTACGAAAACCGGTAGCGATGACCGTAATGGTGACCCGATCATCATTGGCGGGGTTCTCTCTGAAGCCCACAATAATCTGGGCATCTTTGGCAACCAGCTCATGAGTGGTCTCGAGAATTTCATTATACTCATAAATTGTGAGGTCACTTGAACCAACCACGTTCACGAGCACTGCAGTAGCGCCATCAATGCTTTTGCCCTCAAGCAGAGGGTGGTGCAGGGCATTCTGCAGGGCGTCGGCAATGCGACCCTCGCCACCACCATCGCCCACACCAATAACGGCATCGCCGTTGTTACTCATGACGGTGCGCACATCAGCAAAGTCAACGTTCACATGGCCAGCCGAATTGATGATGTCGCTGATACCCATCACCGAGCGGGCCAGAATATCATCAATGGCTTTGAAGGCCAGATCGATTGAAGTACTGCGGTCTACCACTTTGAAAATGGCATCGTTGGGTATGGTAATCAGAGTATCTACTTTTTCACGCAGATTGGCCTGGCCTTCGCGGGCAATTTCCATTTTGCGTTTGCCTTCGGCTTTGAAGGGCAGTGAAACCACACCCACCGTGAGAGCTTTTAACTCGCGGGCCACTTCGGCTACAATTGATGAAGCACCAGTGCCTGTGCCCCCGCCCATGCCGGCGGTAATAAAAACCATGTCAGCGCCTTTAAGTACCCCGACGATCTTATCGCGGTCTTCAATGGCTGCCTGGGCGCCAATCTCGGGCCGCCCGCCGGCACCCATGCCCCGGGTTACCTTGGTACCAAGAGGTACCTTAATGGGTGCTGATGATCTCTGCAGAACCTGCTCATCAGTGTTCATGGCGATGATTTCAACGCCCTGCAGGTTTAATGATAACATACGTTCGACGGCATTCATGCCGGCGCCGCCGACCCCAACCACTTTGATTATAGCTGGGGAATTTTCTGAATCTTCAAAAGCAAGCATTTATGGGCCTCCGCAAGTCGCATCTACAGGTTCTCCTGCAGCCACGCTTTTACCCGAGTAAGAAACTTTGTGCCACTTTTGCGCTCACCTTCGGTGCTGCCGTAGCGCGCCCCGTAGTGAATCAAACCTACTGAGGTTGCAAAAATGGGTGAAGTTACCTTATCAGATATGCCCAACAAACCTTTAGGGTACCCAACTGAAGCCCCCAGCTGAATTACTTCTTCAGCAAGGGGAATTAATCCGCCGGCCATGGCGCCACCACCTGTGAAGATGATGCCGCCGGCTAATATATTTTTTCTGCCGGATTTAATTATTTCATGATCTATAAGCTCGAGTATTTCTCTCATACGAGCTTCCATAATTTCTGCCAGATCTTTGCGCGGTATCATGCGCGGTGGGCGGTCGCCCACTGACGGAACCTCGATTTGTTCCATCGGGTCAATTTCGCTGGCAATACAATGACCCTGTCTTTTCTTTAAAAGCTCTGCCGCTTCGACAGGCGTTTTGAGACCGATACTGATGTCTTGGGTGACGTGCTGGCTGCCGATACAAATGGTCGAAGAGTAGGCGACCCCGCCGTCTACATAAATAATAACGTCAATAACCCCGGCACCGATGTCAACAATGGCCACACCCAGTTCTTTTTCGCCTTCGGTTAACAGCCCCTGGCTTGAAGCCAGTGAGCTTAACACCCGGTCAGAAACATGAATGCCCGCCTCATGCACAGAGCGGTCGGTATTTTGAATATGGGTGGTGCTGCCGGTTACAATATGCACGTCGCACTCGAGGCGAACCCCCACCATGCCGGTGGGGTCTTTGATATTAGGCTGGTCATCAACCTTGAATTCTCTCGAGAGTACGTGCAGAATTTCTTGGTCGGCGGGAATTCGCACATTCTGGGCCGCATCAATGGCCCGGTAGATATCTTGCTGGGCCACAATACGGTCTTTATTGGTGATGGCTATAACCCCTGATGAGTTGTCGCCCTTAACGTGTTTACCGCTTACATTGATAATTGCAGCGTCGATTTCAACGCCGGCCATGAGCTCGGCCTCATCGACGGCTTCTTTGATGCTCTGTACGGTCTGCTCGATATTGGTAACGGCCCCTGATTTGATGCCCCGTGAGGGTGAAATACCCATGCCGATGAGCTCAACCTCATCTGAGTAGAAAACCCGGGCAATCAGGGCGACGGTTTTTGATGACCCTAAATCAACGCAGGCTAGAATTTTTTCGTCTTCGCTCATGTTTCACTACGCCTGATCATGGCGCCTTCTTTTTCAATCTCAATCACGAACCAGCTGTTTAGAAACTTTTCAGGAAACTTCTGGGTACGCTTTTCAAGGTAGAAAAACAGGGCCCAGAGTCTTTCAAGCATGTTCATATCTAATTGGTCGTTCAGTACAATCTTCGCTCTTACGTGGGCCGGGTAGATAATGGTCGCGCCAGACTTTGATAAGTTCAGCTCAATCTCGGCAATTCGCTGCCAGAGAAAGGCATATTTAACCCGGCTTTTCTGCCACAGAGATATTATGTCACTTAATGCCCTGTGTTGTAAAGCAAAACCGTCTTTTTTTAGCTGTACCTCTTTTCTCATAGTTTGATCGCCAGTCAAATAAAAAATTGGCATGTCAGCTGGCAGGTTTTCATGCAGCGTGGTGACCTCTTCTTGCAGAATGGTGCCAGCATTACTCATCTCAGATATTCTGGTATTATGGCTCAGCAGGTAGGCAGTTGAGTCTTCATCGATTACAATCTCTAATCTCTTTTTGCCGACCAGGCGAACTTCGGCCTTTGCGATACGGGGGTTCAGTTTGAGGGCCTCTTCGATCTCGCCCGGGGTGATACCTTCTTGCTGGTCTTGAATCAAGTAGGTCACAATGCGCCTGATTTCTTTTTTACTGAGAGTCTGGTTGCCCTCGATCTCGATCACCCAGCCCTTACCCGAAGAAATGGGCCCGAAGTAATAGTAGGCAAAAACCAGACCCCCCACAACGAGAAAGAGCAGGCCGAGATAAATAAACAGCGGGCGTTTAGGTTTGGCTGGTGCTTCTTCCATATTGTTCATTCCACAGGCTGAACATTTCCCACAGTGAGACCAGCGAGATCACCAGAAAGGGGCCCAGTATCAGGCCCTTGGCCCCGAACTGGCCAATACCACCCAGTATGGCCAGAAAAAGAAACAGAGGGTGCAGGTTCAGCTTTTTGTCTAGCAGCCAGGGTTTTAGAATGTTTTCCATCAGTTGAAAACCCACGAAGGCCAGAATACCCAGGGCGAGGGCCGGGCCCAGGCTGGTTTCTACATAGAGGTAGATAGCTGCCGGCAGCCACACAATCATGGTGCCTAGTATGGGTACCAGCGAGAAGATCATGGCGAGGGTGCCGTACAGAATGGGTGTAGGCAGGCCGAAAAACCAGAATAGCAGGCCAACAAAGGTGCCCTGTAACACAGATACCATGAGGTTGCCCTTGAGAATTGTATCAAGAACCGAAACCATACGTTCGCCGATCTCAGCTTCCATCTCATCAGGAAAGGGCAGCGCCCGGTAAATAATGGGCCCGAGTTTATCACCACCTTTGAAATAGAAGAACAGAATAATCATAGAGAGAAAGAAGTTCAGCGAAAGCTTTAAGCTGCCTACCAGAATGTTGCCGCTCTGTCTGAAGGCGTAGTAGCCGGCTTCGCGGCTGGCACCGATAATATAACTTTTGAATTCTTTAAGCTCTTCTTCGCTTAATGTGAACCATTGATCTACCCAGCGATTTTTCTCATAGAGTAGAATCAGGTTTTCTTCGGTGATGATATTTCTCAGATGTTCTATCGCCACCTGCAGTTCTTGAACCAGGGCAATAATAATAAAGGTCAAAGGCAGAAACACAGCCAGTATCACCACCACGGTAGAAAGTATGGCTGCCAGGGTAGTGTTACCATTCAGCTTCTCAACCAGGTAGTAATGAGGTTTACGAAAAATAATGTAGAACAGAGTCGCGATAAAAAACGACATCAGATATGAGCTATAAACCAGAAAAACCAGATATGAAATGAAACCAAAAAGAAGAATAATCAGCCAGGGCAGAATGCGGGTCAGGTCTAAGAAGCGATATTCTTTCTCGACTTTCATTGTGGCATTTTTACCTTTGAGTGGCCGAGCCTGATGAGGTTACTTTTGCCATATGGTAGTTTGCTGATTTCAACCGAGATAATTTCTGTTTTGCGCTGAAACTGCAGAAGGCGTACGTTATTCTGGTTCATGCTGATGACTTTTTCAAAACCCAGCGATGTCAATCTGGTGTTATAGAAACCCTCGATGGTCTGCTGGGCCTCAAAAGATTTGTAAACGTAGCGGCCCGCGGATTGGTAGATCGCTGAATTGGGTAAAACCAGATGGTAATTCTGCACCCACTGCGGGGCCGATGTAGCCAGCTCAAGACCCGGGGGCACGCTGTCTGGGTTAGCGGGTTTGCGGCATACGCAAAGAACTGATAACATGGCAACAAGAGGCAGGTATTTCATGTGACATAAAACTTCTCTCTGAAAATAGATGGGTTGAAAAGTACTTTATTTGCCCGCTGACAACGGCAAATTGACTGTAAGCTTGCTGTAAAAAGCACTTTGCCCCGCCTTAAAAAGTACCGAAAATATGAAGAATATGAAGTATAAACTCTATACTTTAGAGCCTGAAGAATCGCAAGAGATGGGCAGTTTTGCTATGAAGCCGCGCCTGTCTATTTTTGATATGGCCTTTGTTTTTGGCCTGGTGGTTCCCCTGTTTTTAATTCACTGTGGTTTGAAGCTGGTGCGTATCAGCAAACACGGTGATGTCAGTGGTTTCTTTGCCCTCATCGACGTATTTAAATCTGATATCTTTCTACATGCCGCTTTTGCTTTTCTGGGGCTGGCCCTGTTTGGCCTGGTAAGCAGGCTGGCCTACCGCATTATTATTCTGTTGAGCCTGCAGATTGGCGCAGCCATTTTTACGGGGCTTGAGAACGGGGCCCATAACTTCTTTATGATTACCGGCTCGACTCTTGATTTTCAGCTCATTGCCTTTACCGTAGACAAGTTTCAAGAGCTAAAAGGGGTGTTGGCTTCAGAATCATCGCACGGCAGTTCAATGCCCATTCTGATGTTTTCAGTGTTAACGGCCCTGCTTCTGCCCCTGCTGGTGCTGGGCGGTACGCATTTTTTTCGCACCCTCAAAGAAAAAAAGTTCTTTCGCAAAATCTATCTGATGGAGCACAATCTTAGAGCCCGAATGCGCTTTGGTGTAGCTGCTATTTTACTCTATCTTGGGCTGGCCATTCCCAGTTTTGCCACTGACAATACTCTGTTTGCCCAGAATTTTGTATTGAACATCTTCTCATCATATTTTGAAAAAATTGAGAATATTACTGTTGCTCAGCAGACCTTTCAGCCCCCGGTGCAAACCTTTCTTAAAGCGAAAAAATACGCCCGCAAACGCAATGTTGCCTTTATTATTTTAGAGTCTACGCGGGCCCGCTCAACATCAATCTATAACGAGAATACTTCAACCACGCCCTTTCTGAAATCACTGGCAAAGCGCAGTATTATGGCAGAGCGGGCCTACTCAATAATTCCCCGTACCTCAAAAAGTATGGTGCCCATTCACTGTGGCATTGAGCCCAGGCCTTCGATGCGTATCAAAGAGGTTGAACCCCATGGTATACCCGCAAAGTGTCTGCCCAGGCTTTTAAGAGAAGCCGGCTATGCCACCGCTTATTTTCAGACAGCCACTGAGAAGTTTGAGAACCGTCGGCAAATGGTAGGCAATATTGGTTTCGAAGAGTTTTTTCCCGGTGAGGCCCACAATAACCGGGGTTTTGAAAAAACCAATTACTTTGGTTATGAAGACCGGGTCTTACTGGCCTCTTCACTGGCCTGGCATCGTCATCGTATCAAATCGCGTAATCGCCAGCCCTTCATGGTTACCTATCTCACCAACACCACTCACCATCTTTATGGGCTGCCCCGTTCTTTTAAAATCAAAAAGTATCACTCTAACCATCTTGTGAATAAGTACATGAATACCATTCGCTATGTTGATGGTATGTTAAAAGACCTGATTGCCCAGTATAAGAAGCTGGGTATTTACGATGACACAGTGTTTGTCTTTGTGGCAGACCATGGTGAAGGTCTGTGGGAACATGGGCACTTTGGCCACAGCAATACTATTTATGAAGAAGGTGTGCGCATTCCGCTGTTTATACATGACCCCCGTCGCTTTCACAGCGGTAAAAAAATTACTTACCCGGCCCAGCAGATTGATATTCTACCGACTGTAGTAGATTTAATGGGATATAAAGTTGAGAATGGGGCCTATCGCGGTTTCAATCTTTTGAACCCCTATGAAACACATCCGGTCAGGGTAGCCTGCTGGCATGAGAGCCGCTGTGTGGCCACTTACCATGGTGATCTGAAATACATTCATCATTTTGGCAAGGCACCAGATCAGGTTTTTAATCTGATTAAAGACCCGCTAGAGAAAAACAGTATCGCACACAAAATCAGTGGTTCACAGAAAAAAACCTGGAAAGAAGACGCGCTCAGCTGGTACCGCAGTATGGAATCTTTCTACCGCAACTATCAAGAGCATGCCGTCAGTCTGGCCAAAGGGCAGGGTGATTCTAAAAGAATGTAAGTTACTTTTTCTTTTTCTTCTTTTTCTTCTTCTTTTTTTTACGCTTTTTCTTCTTACGCTTCTTCTTTTTTTTCTTCTTCTTTTTCACATTGCCCTTGTCACCAGCCGCAGCCTTGGGGCCCGGGCGGCGCAGTTTTTCAACGTGAAAGTTCACAAGCTTTTCTATACCCTTATTGTATTTATTGCCGGCAGAAAGTTTGCGTAATTTTTTAAGTGATTTCAGTGGTACGCTTTTAGTAACAAAGTTAACGGCCCACGAGGGTATATAACCGCCCGGGTCAACATGAACGTAAAGTTGCATCCATGTATATTTGTCATTGTTGCGCGGGTCGAGAATGACCCGGGTGCGCATGAAATTCATGCGCACAATGCCCTTCTTGGGTGGCATCTTCTTGTGTTTGGTGTTCAGAAGGTTGATATAGGCGGCATCTCTTTTTTTGCTGTAAGCAATTCGGCCTCTGAGAATATAATCGCGGTTTGATAATGGCCAGGGTACTTTGTTTTCGCCATAGATGATCATGCGGTAATCTTTGATACGCATGTTATAGCTGTTTTCGTCAAAATTTTTATAGAGCAGCTTGGCTCTTTTGCAGCCCTCAACCCATTTGGGCATGAGCTTTACATCTTGCAGCAGGGCGATTATTTTGGGAATCTCTGCTTTGATTATGCCCTGACCCTTGAATTCAAACATGTTTGATTTGGGGTCTTCACGGCGGTAGACGGTAATGCCGCTTTGTTTGATTATTCTTTCCCATTTAAACTTTTTACGTTTGGGAATGCCCATCTCATCAGCGGTATTTTTTTTACCGGTATTGGGTTGAGCAATCAGGCCTGTAGTGGCCAGCAGGGCTGCTACCAGAAATTTCTTAAGTAATGTCACACCATATCTCATAATTACACACCAGCGTATCTGGCCCAGCTAATTTGTCTAACTTTTTTTGTCGTGATGTTTTTCTGGCGATTGAACCTTCTGAAAGTTCAGTATTACTGCAAGGCTATCTGCCAAAGTGCCTTTAATTTAATGTTGACGGGTTGATACAGAGGTGGGTTTTGCATTGACAGAGGCAGAGTGTTGAAGCGTACTTTTGCATTTATAATCTTATCTTTAATTGTCTTTGTTGCTGCCCAGGCTGCGGTGCACGACCTGAAAAAAGCAGAGAAAGACATTCGTGTCGATGAAAACTACGGCAAGACCATTCCTCTTGATGGCCAGTTTACCGATGAGGCGGGGCAGAAGGTAACTCTGGCTCAATACTTCAACAAAGGTATTCCTGTAGTAATAACTCCTGTATATTTCTCATGCTCTAAGCTCTGTACCTTTGTACTCAACGGTACCTTAACCGCCATAAATAAAGAGAAGGGTTTGATTGCCGGCCGAGACTACACCGTTCTCAGTGTGTCAATTAACCCCCGCGATGATGCCCGCCTTGCCGCAGATAAAAAGAAAAATTATCTACGGGCCCTCGAGCATGATGATGCTGAGCGGGCCATGGTTAAAAAGGGCTGGCATTTTCTCACAGGCGAAGACAGCCAGGTGAAGCCTCTGATGAATGCCCTGGGGTTTCATTACAAAAAAGATGGTGAAGAATATGCCCATACTGCGGCTATTATGGTTCTCACCGAAAAAGCAACAATATCACGTTATCTGTATGGTATTCAGTTTCGTAAGAGTGACTTCAAACTTGCACTCTTAGAGGCTGCAAAAGGTAAAATTGGCAACATTATCGATCAGGTACTGTTGTACTGCTTTACCTATATTCCCGCTAAGCGCCATTATGGCGTTATTGCCTGGCGGGTGTTAATGATCGGCGGCGGCGCCAGTGCCCTTATTGTCTTCGGGTTACTGGGCTTTCTCTGGTACAGAGGTTTT